>JANNCC010000125.1:0-28343 GCA_031386125.1 Chitinophagaceae bacterium | reverse complement strand
ACACATTGCCGGGTGCTGGTGTCAAGAATAAATCCCAATGCCTATATGCCCGGTATGGAGTTGCCCGTAAAAATTGATCCCAACAATGAAATGAATGTGGTAATTGATTTTAGTGGCGGCAATCAATCTGCTTCTGCTGTTATTCCTCATACCAACCCGGAAGCAATGAAAGCAGAGTTGGAGCAAAAGCAAAAAGACAATGAAGCAATACTTATATCTGGTAAGCCAGCGAGGGCTATCATTAAAAAAGTTACGATGCTTGGTGTAAATGTAAACGGTAATAATCCGTATGTGGAATTAGAACTGGAAGTACTGCCGGACAACTATCCTTCTTTCCCCGGCAAGGCCAAAGGGGTAATCGGCGAAGCCGCCTTACCTAAATACCAGCCGGGTTGTACACTGTTTGTGAAATATGATTTGTATGATAATAGTAAAGTGGTGGTGGAGCATTCGTAATAGCCTACAGTTTCAGAAGGTTGTTTTTGATGGCATAGACGACAAGGCCAACAGTGTTTTTCACCTCCATCTTTTCCATGATCTTTAAGCGATGGCCTTCTACTGTTCGATGGCTTAGAAATAATTTTTCGGCAATCGCTTTATTGGAGAGTTCTTTACTGATGAGTCCGATAATTTCTTTTTCCCGGTTGGTAAATTCAACTTTAGGTTTTTTATTATATGGGTTAAATCTGCTTTTCGCAATCATCTGTGTCAATTTATTGCTGGTGGTTTTGCAGTAATAAGGATCCCCGGCATACACAGTCCTGATCGCTTCTTTTATTTGCTCTTTCCCGGCATTTTTGAGCAGGTAGCCTTTAGCACCTGCTTCCAGCATATCTATTATCAGGTCATCTTCATCAAACATAGAGAGTCCGATAACGCCGGTGTCAGGAAATTCCTCCATTATTTTTTTTGTTGCTTCTATTCCATCCATCACCGGCATTTTAATATCGGTAATCACCACTTCAGGTCTGTGTTGCCTTACTAACTCCAGCAATTCTCTTCCATTCTCAGCCTCAGCGGCCAAAATCATATCTGGCTGTTTAGTAAACATTAACTTGAACCCATCTCTGAATATTTCATGGTCATCTGCCATCACAATTTTTATATCGCCGGTTATTGCCATAAAAATATTTTAAACAGGAATTTCAATTAAATAAGTTGTTCCCAAACCCTGTGCAGTTTTTACAGACATTTTACCATTCAGCACCTCTACCCGGCTTTGCAAACTAAGTAGCCCTAAGCCTCCATCACTTACTTTCAGTGCCTCATAATTAAATCCGATACCATCATCCTTTGTTCTGATGTATAGCTTATTATGCTTAACCTCAAATTCAATAGTAAGCAAAGTAGCCCTTGCATGCTTAATCGTATTGTGAATTACCTCCTGGAGAATACGGTAAATGTTCACTTCTCTGCCTGACTCTAACTGTATCTTTTCGCTTTTAAAGTCAATATGAAGCTGGTGAAGGCCGTTCATCTTCTCTATAAATTCTTCAGTTGCCTTTACAAGCCCTTTTCTCACCAAAGTATTAGGTAACAGATCGTATGAAATTTCCCTGAACCGCTTTATCACTTCATCTATCTGTCTGCTCGATTTTTCCAGTACTACTCTCTCTGTTTCATCATCAGGCTCCAGGTGGTTTACCTGTAATTTTACAGCCGAAAGGATGGGGCCCAGCTCATCATGTAAATCGCCAGCTATTCTTTTCCGTTCGTTTTCCAGAGTGGTGATTTCAGCAGCCAGTTGAGCTTGCTTCCACTTCATAACTTCCTGTTGCCTTCGGGTGATAGAGAAGACGAAATAGAAAATCAGGGTAGCAAGGATTATGCCCCCGACTAATACTATTTTAAAAAGTTCTTTGTTCTCGGTAAACATAATAACGATATTCCAAAAATGATATAGCAGGCTGCATTCACAAATTTTTGAACAGAGTAAACATTTGTTTTAAAAACATCATCTTTTCCTAAAAACCAGATGGCGACAAAAAAAATAAAGAACGAATTGAATAGGATGGCCCCGGTGCTCATAAGAAAAGAAAACCTTTTATAGTCGTTGTTTTTTATATCCAGTATTTGCTTGGTAAGTAGTTCGGTCGAAAGACCCAGTATGATGGCGGAACAAAACAAATTAGCCCCGAAAAGTGTATAAATACGGAGTGGTAAAAAAAGAGCAGTCATACAGACACATACACTAATAATCAATAAAAAACAAAACAGCTTCTTTGATTTAATTACACCCATCCGGTAAAAGAAAAGAATATACAATATGATATTAATGCAGATGTAGCAGTAATAAATAAAAAAAGAGGCATTCATATTATCATATCGCCGCAATGCAATTGCAGCCAGCACTTCTGTTATTAATGAAAGCCACATCGCATAAATAAAAAAATAAATTTTGGTATTCACTTTTTTATAAATAAATAACCCCGCCACAGCCGGTAACATCGGACTAAATGCTAAAATCATATAAAAGGTGCTTCCCATTTGCTGCTTTAAGAGGCTTGTGTATAGCTCTGTTTTACAGGGTCACATACCTGCGCAATATTCATATCTCCGGTCCCATCCCCTGTTAAGCCTTTTATTTTTCTGTTCTTCTTCTTTCTCACCACATCTATCCTTCTATGGTCTGCACTACCGCCGGTAAGTAAATAAGTTTGGTTGCCGGCATCATTGATAACGGCATAAATACGTAAATAAACAACCCTTTTCTGAGCAAGGATTTCTCTTATGCAATCAGCACTGAACTGCATGGGCGGTAAAAGGCCGGCGGCTTGCCCCTTTCCTATCATTTCATTGGCAATTTTTATAGATACAAAATGATCGATAACCCCTGGCTTTGCCGTTTGTGCTTTCTTAGACGGTTTCTTTACACCTTGTTTTGTTGTAACAACCCGTTTGGCAGGTACTAATTTTTTTTTGGTGGCCATAAATTAATTTTTGATAGTTAAATAATGAATCAAAAGTAATATACACCTTATAACATCCTGACCCGTATTTCTACCTGTTTTTTTCAGGTAGTGCAGGAACATATTTTCAGTAGCATTACTCCTGTATAACATCAATCCATAGCCAATATTTGCCCTGTGATGCTGCTCACCGTGTTTGGCTGCCTGCGCAACAGACAAACACCACAGCATCACAAACGGGGTAGCCGAAAACCGGATAGAGTAGGCGGAAAATTTTAAAACTATTTTATGGAACAAGAAAATACAGTTAAACAAACGGCTGATTTGCCGCTGCAAGTTGATAAAGCATTAGTTGGTGATTTATCTCAAGAGCAACAAATCATGGAATTGAAGCAAGTGGCACATACATTAATACAATCAGTTCAGGCTGTGCAAACGCAAGCAGCAAGGAATGCGAAATTTGACGACACAATGGCCGATTTAAAAGCAACTGCCCGGGCAATGATGGTTAGTCCTGCATTACCACAGTTATATGCTCATCCAACTGTTGAAAAATGTGGTTGCAAAGAAGAGTCGCAGGGTTGCGTAAGTAATGATTGCTGTTGCTTTGATATTGTAATGACCCATGTCAGAGTTTTGGCTATGCAGCCATTAGAACTTGATGACTCAAATGCCAACCCCTGGGGTGAAATGGAAGTTAAAATGTTTGCATACTTAGATGGAGGTATTGGTGCTGTCATACCCAGTATGTTTTCAAATCTAACATTACGTAAACTCATTCAACATCCCGGACTTAAGGTAAGTGTCAACAGGGTAATTGGTAATGTTTGCCTGACAAAAGGAAAATCAAAAATAATTACAATAGGTGTAGACGCAATTGAAGATGATGCGGGATTGATAGAAAGAGCAACTGGCGGCCGTGATGAAGAGGGTTCTAATAGCGTTACTATGTCTTTAGATTGTTGCTGTACCAGCCCAATTACAGCAACCATGGACATTTTCTTTACTTCAGGTGGTCAGGGAGGCGGTGCAATCGAGGTAGGTTTTACTGCTGTAAGAAAAAACTAAGCTGCCTTTGTAAGCATTTAATTAGTCTATAAAAAATCATTACGCCGCTTCCATGCAATGTTGGCACGACTGAAGCTTATCAGTTCAATCCATATACTGGAAAAAATTATTAAAACGGGGACGCCGAAAACCGCTTAGAGTAGGCTCAATACAAAAAATTTTATAAAATGAAAAAGTCACTATTAACCATTATTTCATCACTTGTACTTCTATTAAGTGCATTTGCCCAAAAAGGACAGGAATGGGTTACACAAGTACCGCAAGATTGCTTTTGCTGTAACGATAAAATCTATAACCTCCCGGTAAAACCTCCAATAACAGGTTCGAATATTTTATCATGCGATTCTGCTACTAAGTTTACAACATTAAATTGTCCGGGTGCCACTATCACTTGGTCTGTGTCTCCATCAGTACCATTTACTGGTCAGGGTACAAGCACTATTACTATTACAGGACCATATTATTACAGCAGTTATACAATTACTGTTCAGATAAAATGCGGCAATAAGGTAGTAACAAATCAGGTTATTGTTAAACCAGGCGGATGCCAGGCCAATCCCGCCTTTTCTATGTCGAGTAATGGTAGTTCGGCTACCTTCAGTAGTATTATAACCAATTGTACTCATTACTGGTATTTAGTTAAAGACAATGATGGAAGTTGTAGCTATACAAGCGGTGATACTTATGTTGGCCCTATTACTACGGCAACGGCAAATTTCTCTTCACTAATTAATAGTCAGCAGTACACTGTTTATCACTTTGTTTATTGCAAATGCGGGAAATATTGTAGTAGCTGGGCATGGCAGGTGATGTGTTTTAAATGGTTACCGGCACAACAAATGAAAATAGCGAATGGTGCTAAAGGTGTTGAGAAACTTAAAGAGTTGGAAATAAGGGATTTTAAAGAAATACCTCAGGAATTTAAGAAAGACCTTCCTAAAGAATTGCTGAAAGTGGTTGACAATATAAAAGAGAATTAAGCGTAAGCCTTCTTCCCCGGCGGGTCCCTGGAAAGACCCGCCGTTTTTTTCCTCAACTTCTAAAAAAAATTCTCTATGCAAAGCAAAACATCCCCCTATTTACTATTTGCTCTTTGCATCACAGCTATCGTTGGCGTTTTGCTGCTGTTTAGCTTTATAACAAAGGGCTCACTTTAATTTTTCTTTCCGCCAACCGGTATCACAAAAAGATACCAGTTGGTTTTTTTAAGCAAGGTTGCCAACCCCTTCAATGGGAGGTTGCCTGTTTGTTTTAATCATTTTACAGCAGGCCTGATAAAAGGAATGACACCGCACCGCATTCAATCCCATATACTACATATCTGGAGTATGGAAGAATCATAGGAAAATCATGTTTTCTTCGTTCCTCCTTCCTTTATTCTTCGTATTTCTTTCCTACTAAAAATATAACAAAGGCATAATATTGCTAACCAACCCCTACCAGCTTTATACCATCACCCCGAATAGCGAAAAAACATCCTCGTCACCAAAAGAAATAATACCTCACATCATCATCTTACCTAATACCGTACTGCCTCAGAGTCAGCCATAAGCATTTATTTTCTGTTCATTTTCCGGTTTTGGCACGGTATTCGAAAATCAGTTAGTACAATAAAAAGATAAACACATGAAAAAGATCATTCTTTGCACAGCTATCCTTTTCTCTGCCGCTGTTGTTAATAATACATCCGCACAGGTCAGGGTAAACGTAAACCTCAATATTGGCTCACAGCCAGATTGGGGTCCTGTTGGTTACGATCATGTTGACTACTATTATCTGCCAGACATTGAAACTTATTATTATGTACCATCCCGCCAATTTATCTATTTATCCGGAGGCAACTGGATTTTCTCTACAGCTCTGCCGCCAATATATAAAAGTTACAATTTGTATAGCGGATACAAAGTGGTTGTTAACGAACCCAGAGCATATCAATATTATCAATCACACAAAGTAAAATATGCCCGTTACAAAGGAAATGGCGGACAGTTCATTATCAAAAACAGCAAAGCGGCAAAATATAAAAGAAACGGCCATAATAATGGAAATCATAATGGTCACAATAATGGACGAGGAAGAGGCAGGCACTAATGAGAATTTTTTTAAACAAAAGCCGTCCCTTGTGGCGGTTTTTTTGTGCAGTATACCCTAACTGGCAGAAACCTTTCATCTCCCCCATTTTCTTTATTTTTGCCGCAAAGGGTGGGCTCATGAAATTGTCACATTTATCCGAAACATTAATAGGTTCTGAGATCGTAAAACTCGGAGGCGAGATAAGAGAAAAAATCCGCCAGGGTGAACGTATCTACAATTTTACGGTAGGTGATTTTGACCCATCTATTTTTCCTATTCCTAAAGAACTGGAAGATGCGATTATCGATGCCTACAGAAAACATTTCACCAACTATCCTGCGGCAGAAGGCAACCTTGATTTAAGAGAAGCTATTCACTCATTCATTAAAGATGAAGAAGGATTGGACTACGGCACCAATGAAATATTGATCGCCTCCGGAGGCCGTCCTTTAATATATGCAATATTCCGGGCCGTATGTGATAAAGCTGATAAAGTGATTTATGCTGTTCCATCCTGGAATAATAATCACTATACTCATTTTGTAGAAGGCCAGCATATTGTTGTCGAAGCAACAGCTGCTAACAACTTTATGCCCACTGCCAATGACCTGCGTCCGCATATAAAAGAAGCAACACTCATTTCTTTATGCTCACCGCAAAACCCAACCGGTACTACCTTTAAAAAAGAAGAACTGGAAGCCATCTGCGATCTGGTCATTGAAGAAAACATCCGAAGAAGTGATGGTGAAAAAAAACTGTATGTAATGTATGACCAGATGTATTGGCATCTTACGTACGGCGATATTAAACATTACAATCCGGTTTCTCTTCGCCCTGCGATGAGAGAGTATACCATTTTTATTGATGCCATCAGTAAGGTATTTGCTGCTACCGGTGTGCGGGTAGGTTGGGGTATGGGGCCAGCTACGGTTATCAATAAAATGAAAGCCATACTCACCCATATTGGTGCCTGGGCACCTATGGCAGAGCAAAAAGCAGTGGCTTATTACCTCAGCAACAGGGATGGCATTAAAAATTACTTATCAGGTTTCAAAGCAGCCATTGAAGAAAGATTGCACAGCATCTATGATGGCTTTATACAATTGAGAAGCGAAGGCTTACCGGTTGATGCCATTGCTCCGGAAGCTGCTATTTATCTCACCATAAAAATTGATCTTGTTGGAAAAAAAACTGCTGAAGGAAAAGTGCTTACTGATCAAAGTGAAGTAACTGCTTATGTACTTAATACCGCCGGGTTAGCCGTTGTTCCGTTCTATGCTTTTGGTACTGACCGGAGTTCTGCCTGGTACAGGTTAAGTGTAGGCACTTGTAAGAAAGAAGAGGTTGGGGAAATGATTGGAAGACTGAGAGAGGCATTGAGAAAATTATCATAGATTTTCAAGGTCATTAATATCCTTTGCCCGTCCTGCTCGTCTTTTTGCTGTCAGTAAGTGTTCGTATTGAATCAGTCTTACCTGAATATCATCAACAGTTACCATAGTTGCTGACTGAAATGCTTCATCGAAACTTAGTCCTTTGACCTTGGTCATAATATCTATTGCAACTGGTTTTCTTCCAAACCGGAAAACATCCCACTTTTCAAAATCCAGAAAATTTACCAGAGTCATATCAAATACCGGCATCCCAAAAGCTAAAAAAGAATGCTCCAGCTTTTTATAATTCTCTTCATTACATCTTACCCATATATCCATATCAGCCGTTACCCTTTCGTAGCCATGCAGGACAACTGCATAACCTCCCACTAAAATATAATCAACATTGTGTTTATGGAGTGCTTTGATAAAGTCTCTGAAATCCGGGTTGAAGAGATTACCCATTAGTTATGTTTTCTCATTTCAAAAACAGTCCTATTCATTACCGGCCATTGTTCACCAAGAAAACGATAAGCAACACTCATAAGATAATTAAACTGACGACATCTCTCTTGTCTAGAGATGTCTTTTGATTGCTGCATTTGTTTATCAGCTTCTTCAAAAGAAAGTTTTTGAAAAGCTGTCCGGTCAAGCCTGTATTCTGAATATTGCATATATAAAGATAGAAATAAGCTGTGAGAAAGGAGCGTCTCTTGCCGGGAACTAGTTCTTATTTATCAAAAATCGAAATGGTTTCAACAAGAAGTATCTTGATTCTTTTATTATTGGAAGTAATCCGGTTGCGGTCAACCATCTTCTGTGCAGTGCAAATTGTTCGATAATTTCAGTATTCAATAAAATTTGATGAGACACTCCACTTCCTGTTCGATGGCTTTTCATCCTGCAATCCGGCATAGAAAAGTACCAGCTGGTTTCGGTTAGAGCTAATGATAGCTTATGCTGGTTTAGTAGCCGCTCATTCCTTTATGGCTGGGGCAGCCACATCCTTTGCCCCCTTTGCCCGAACCAGAATAATAATTCTTGTTGCAGGATGCCAGGAATACTATTACTAATAAAGCCGCTACTATTTTTTTTATTGTCTTCATAATTTATGCGTTGGACTCCTTTCGAAGCAAGTTCTAAATTAAAACTATTTTACAAGTAAATTAGTATCCTGTTTAGTCAAATCGGAAAAAAATTAACATGAATCAGCTTTTCAGTGAAAAAACAGCCGGAAAACCCCGCATATTGCTGGTTCCATTAGATTGGGGGCTGGGTCATGCCACCCGTTGCATCCCCATTATTCGGGAATTACTGTCGCAGGGCTGCCAAGTTTGGCTGGCTGGCGAGGGGGCTCAGGAGCAATTATTGAAAACTGAATTTCCGAATCTGCCCTTCTTGCCATTACCCGGATACAGAATCCATTATGCAAAAACAAGAAGGGGCCTTATCTGGAAAATGATACAGCAGGGACCAAAAATGCGGCGGGCTATTCAATACGAACACCGCTGGCTGAAAAAAGCAGTTAAAGAACATGGCTTCGATGCTGTAATCAGCGATAACCGTTACGGCTTATATCACTCCAGGGTTCCTTGCATTTTTATCACTCACCAGCTTACGATAAAAACCTCCGCAGGTAAGTGGACAGAGAAAATTTTACAAAAAAGAAATTACAAATACATTAATAAATTCACGGCATGTTGGGTGCCTGACGCCGAAAGTGAAAAAAATCTTGCCGGAAAATTATCGCATCCGGTGATAAAACCTGCCGTTCCTGTTCATTACATTGGTTCGCTTTCCCGGTTTGAGAAAAAACAGGTGGCAGAAAAAAAGAATCATTTATTAGTTATCCTATCCGGCCCCGAGCCACAACGAACTATGCTGGAAGAAAGAATTATTAACGATATCAGCCATTATAATGGCACCGCAACAATTGTAAGAGGACTGCCCGGTTCAGCCTCCCTGATTCCTTCTACTAACATGATAAAGTTTTACAACCACTTACCTGCTACAGATTTAAACATCGAAATGCAGGAAGCAGAATATGTTATTGGTCGCAGCGGTTACAGCACCATAATGGATATTATCGCTTTGCAAAAGAAAAGTATTCTTATCTCCACACCGGGACAAACTGAACAGGAATACCTTGGAAAAAGTTTGCTGGAAAAAGGGATAGCTTTTTGCTGCGCACAAAAAGATTTTTCACTGAGCATGGCATTAACTGCTGCTGCAAATTATGATTATAAAATTCCGCTGATAGCTGCTGATGCATCTCTTGTAAACACAATTAAACTATTCTTGCATCAATCCTGCACACCTGCTTTAGGATAATCGAAAAACCAGAATTCTTTTTTGGCTTCTTTAAAATTAACCCATGTTGCACAATCTGCTTTCACAGCAAATACCCCACAGGTTGGAATATTATCTATCCGTACATCCGTCAGCATATTGGCAAAATCAGTAATGCCATAATTATGGGAGAAAATAGCAATGCTTTCCCATTTATCATCAGCATTGGTAATAACGGAAAAAAAAATAGCAGGTTCAGCGAGATATAACTTATCTCTAAAAACAATATCATCTTTCTTACGTTTGTATGCTTCAGCAAAACATTTCGCTGTTTTCACCGCTCTCTTTGCAGGACTGGCAATAAACGTATCAATCTTTACTTTTTTTTCCAGCAACCGCTGCGCCATCGCTGGTGCATCTTTTTTTCCCCTGTCATTTAATGGTCTGTCAATATCATCCAGTCCGGGATTATCCCAGTCGCTTTTAGCATGACGAACAAGTATTACAGTTTTCATCTGAAAAGTTTATTGTAAAATAGTGAATGTACCGATTTATACTTCCAGCTTCTGAGTTCTCTCTTACTAATACCCTCTCACATTCTTCCCTTCCATATAATTCATGAAAGCCTTGTTCACTACTTTGTTTCCACCAGGGGTGGGATAGTTACCGGTAAAGTACCAATCGCCAAGATTACTGGGGCAGGATTTATGCAGGTCTTCTATGCTCTGAAAAATAACATCCACTGGTATATTCAAACCAGCAGGGGTTATCAGTTGGGCGATCTTTGCTGAAATTTCTTCGGTAGTAAACTGTTTGTACAACTGCTTCACTATATTTTCCGTGTGCAGCTGATTATTACGGTGCAGGTCTTTGCATTTATCCAGTAATTCTTTCAGGCAATTTTCTTTGCCTTTTTCTTTCATCAGTTCTACCGCTGCATTAAAAGCAATAAAGTCGCCCATCTTGCTCATATCAATGCCATAACAATCGGGATAACGGATTTGCGGCGAGGAAGAAACTACGACAATACGTTTTGGTTTTAATCTTCCCAGCATCCGGATGATGCTTTCTTTCAATGTTGTTCCTCTTACGATGGAATCATCAATCACCACTAATGTATCTTCTCCGGGGCGAACGGTGCCATATGTAATATCATAGACGTGTTGCACCATTTCATTCCGGCCGGTATCTTCCGTAATAAATGTCCGCATCTTTACATCTTTGATAGCAATTTTTTCAATGCGTATCCGGCGGTTCACCATTTCACTCAGCTTCTCTGCATCATAATCTTTGCCCCAGCCAAGAATCCGCTCTACCTTAACTTTATTCAAATAAGCTTCCATTCCTTTCACCATACCAAGAAAAGCTGTTTCGGCCGTGTTGGGAATAAAGGAGAAAATAGTATTCTTCAAATCATGATTTATCGCATTCAGTACTGGTTCACTCAGGTTATAGCCGAGTGCTTTTCTTTCTTTATAGATTTTTTCATCGCTTCCCCTTGAAAAATAAATTCGTTCAAAGCTGCAAGCCTTTCGTTCTTTTGGTTCGAGTATCTGAGCTATTTCAATTTCCCCTTTTTCATTTACTATCAATGCTTGCCCCGGCATCAGTTCCTTTACTTCATTTTCACCTACGTCGAAGGTGGTTCTGATAGCAGCTCTTTCTGATGCGGCCACCACCACTTCATCGTTTATATAATAATAAGAAGGTCGGATGCCATGTGCATCACGAAATACAAAGCCAATTCCATTGCCTGTTACACCACCCACATGAAACCCCCCATCCATCAATGGCAAAGTTTTCTTTAACACTTTCTTAATATCCATGTGCTCCGGCGAAGTTTCATCTTCCTTGCATAAAAAAGTATGCATCAACTCTATCATTGCGGCAAGGTCGCTGAAGCGAACGGTATGATGGGGTTCTTTACCAATCAGTTCAAACAACTCGTCTGAGTTAACAATATTAAAGTTACCAGCCAGTGCCAGGTTACGGGCAGGAATTGTATCCCTGTTAATAAAAGGATGACAGTATTCCGTTTTATTTTTGCCCTGTGTGCCATAGCGCAGATGACCGAGTAACACTTCGCCTAAAAACTTCACATGCCCTTTCATCAAGCCAGGATGGTTTCTGATATCCGGATGATATTTTTCCAGGTCTTCTATTTCTTTTCCGATTTGCTGAAAGATATCAGAGATGGCTTGTGGAGCATTGGTACGTATCCGGTTCAAAAAAGGATAGCCAGGCTCGACATTAAGTTTTACGGCTGCTACTCCGGCTCCATCCTGTCCTCGGTTATGCTGTTTTTCCATCAGCAGGTACAGCTTATTAAGCCCCCACAGCACCGTACCATACTGTTGCTGGTAATAAGAGAAAGGTTTCCTTAGCCGGATGAATGCCAGTCCGCATTCATGTTTTATTGGGTCACTCATGTGAAGCGGCAAAGGTAGTTGTTAAGACAATATGGTTATATTAATTCATACTATTCGCTACCTGCATCCAGTGGTATTATCACTGAAAGAATGCAGCCCTTGCCGGGAGCCGCTTCTATTTCCACCTTCCCCTTAAAAAGGCCGACTCTGTTACCGATATTACTAATACCCAGACCCTTTTTGTGATTAAACGGGTCGAACCCAACCCCGTCGTCAGAAATGCTAAGAAGGATGTACTCAGCATCCGATTGTAGCTTAATTTTTATGGAATTAGCCTGTGCATGCCGCACTATATTATTTACTTGCTCCTGTATAATGCGGAAGAGCATCAACTTTAAATTCTCCGGCAGCCGATCTTCGCTGAAGTGGCGTGAATAGAAGTCTATACTAAATTTGTGTGCTCTTTTGAGCGAATCGCAAAGGTCATGAACTGATTCGATAAGGCCAATGTCTCCTAATGTCGGCGGCACCAACGATTGTGACAGGTGTCTTATCTCATTTATAATATCTGCCAGCGTCTTATGCGAAAGGTTTATCATTTCCAGCACTTCTCCCGTTGCTTTTTCTTTAGCCACTTCCATGTATAGACGGGTGGTGGTAAGATGCTGGTTTATATTGTCGTGTAATTCTTTGCCTATTTGCAGTCTTTCTTTTTCCTGACCGTCAATAGTAGCCTGTGTCAGCATTTTTTGTTTCTCTAGTTCCTGTTCAAGCAACTCTCTTGATAACCGTTTCTGCTCTGTAATATCTGTAAATGAACAAACAACATTTACAATTTCGCCTTCCCTGGCAAAAACAGGTTCTGCATTTACCAGCAGCCATACTCTGTCTTTGGTTACAGGTCTGTAAACACCCATTATTACATCTTTTACAGATTCATTTGTTTGTAGCACTATTGAAACAGGATGAGTATGTTCCGGAAAATCTCTGCCATCTTCATGAATTACATTCCAGGATGGATGAAATGATGACTTACCCATGAGTTGTTCCTCTGTAAGACCAAGCATATCAAGTGCTGCCTGATTACAAATCGTCATCATCCTGTTTTTATCCTGTAGTATCACCCCCTGCTTCAGGTTGAAAATAAGATTACGGAAATTTTCTTCGCTTTTTCTGAGCTTATCTTCTGCCTGTTTTCTTTTGGTATCATTGGCAAAATAAATAACCAGTGCATTGAAACCAGGGGTGTTCAGCAAATTATGCCCCCGCACAGTACACCAGGTCCATCCATAGGTAGCATGCCGGAGCCGGAGATAAATATAATTTACAACAGATTGTTTGTTTAATTCTTTAATAAATGCATCCGTGGCTGCAGGTATATCATCGGGATGAACAAACTCAAAAAAACTGTGTCCTAAAAGCCTTGCTGGTTCATGCCCGGATATTTTTTCAACAGATGGGCTACAGTAAGTAATGCTTCCGTTTATATCAGATATGACAATACCATCCAATGAATGGTAGCTCATGCTCCTGTAAAACTGTTCGCTTTCCTGTAGCCTCTGCTCTGCTTTTTTCCGTTCGGTAATATCCTTTCCTACTCCCAGTAAACCAATATGGTGGCCTTCATTGTTATGCAGCAAGGAACCAGTAAAGAGAACATACTCTTGCTCACCACTTCTTCCGGTAAACGACATTTCGCCCCGCCAGATACCTTCTTTAAAAATAATATCGGATATCTGATCATATGTATAGGGTGAAAAATTCATTTCCAGTACATCTCTCAGTTGCTTGCCTTTTGCTTCGCTTTCAGAAGTTCCGGTTAATTTTTCGCATACTTTATTCCAGGATGTTACAGACCTGTTCAGATCTGTAGTAACAATGATGTCCGTTACATTTTTCAGTACAGTAGCCTGGTAGCGGAAACGCTGTTCACTTTCTATTAATGCTGTTTCGGCTTCCTTTCGCATCGTATCATCATAAAAATAAACAACCATCCCTTTTACATACGGGTTTTGTATCAGGTTGTGCCCCCGGATGAAGCACCACATCCATTCGCCAGTTTTTTTTAACAGCCGTACAGAAATAAATTTATTTTTAGCATTCTCGTTCAGCTCATCTATAAAAGCTGACAAGGCCAGTTTACGATCCTCCGGGTGGGCATAATCAAAAGTATTTTTCCCTAACACCTCATCGCTTGTATATCCCAATATCGGCATGATGGAAGGAGAGGCAAATGTTATGATACCCTTTTCATCAGTAAGCAACAATCCGTCTAATGAGCTGGCAGAAAGATTGCGATAAAATAATTCGCTTTGCTCTAATTGCTTTTCAATTTTCCTTTTATCAGTAATATCCTGCTGCGTCCCCCAAACTCTTTTCAGTTTTCCATTTTCTACAATACCTGTCATACTGTTCAGAAAATACTTAGTGTTTCCATACCGGTCAAATTCTTTGGTTTCAACACTGGCAGATTGAAACCCATTACGAATAAATTTTTTCAGACTTTCTACCCGGTTTTGGTCAGAAAAATCCATGAGTTGCCCGAGGGTTGATCCAATAAGTTCTTCTGCTTTCTTAAAGCCATACATACGGGCCATGTTATCGTTACACTCTGCCAGAAAATAATTTTTTTTCCAGTATTCAATAATTTCTTCGGGTGAATCAGCAACTGAAACAGGGTTTTTTGATTCAAACATCCACAGCCCTTCAGCACTTTGCTCATAAGCTTTATATCTTTCTGCCATTTCGCTAATCCGGTGGTTAAGGCTGGGTATCATGTAGCCAAGCTCGTCAACCCTAAACCCGATACCCTGAATATTTTCAACAACACCTTCTTCGTTGAGGAGTGCAGAAAGTTCCCAACGGGTTATTTGATTAAGATCGTTAATAGACGGCAAATGTAAATCTACTTGGCAGGCCACCGCCGGGTGTTGCAGACATTCCTGCACCGCCTGTTTGAATTTATCGCTATCGGCTTCGGAGAAAAATCCAGTTACTTTTTTACTACACAAATCTGAAACAGTATGATTGAATTGTTGTTCAAACAGCGGATTGACATGGACAAAGTTTCCCTGCAAATCAATAATAACATAATAAAACCGGCCAGATTGGCGAAAGTATTTGGTTAATGTTTGTGTATGAGAAGACGTAAGCATTGCTACCAAATTGGTTTACCCGGTGCCCTGAAAACAGTCAGTAAAAATAGCCATATTACTAATTTTGCCGGAGGATTTTTGCAGCCTGCCATGCCGATGCTTCACCATCCTATAAGAGAAAAGCCGCTACATCGGTAACGGCTTTCTCTTAATATTTAAAAACAGTTTAAAGGGGCTTTTTATCGGCTGTAAATTTTTTCAATTGAGGACACTCAATTTCAGTCTGCGAATCCACATTCACATAATAAGCAGGCAGTTTTGTAGCTATCCATTTTTCCATTGCCTTTGCTTTTTTCTCTTCGAGAGCAAACTGTGAAATCCGGCTATAGTCATCATGCAGGTTCATCCGATGCGGTTCCGAACGGGATTTAAGGTAAACAATTCTTACGCCTTTCTTGCCTTGCTCGTCAGCATAGGGAGTGGGCTGAGAATAGTCACTCACTTTCATTTTTGTCAGCATGCCCACCATATCCTTATCTAAAGCATCAATAGGAACATTAGTAGAACCGTCTCTGTTGGTTGCGCAAGGTCCCGAAAATTTTGACTGCTCATCATCACTATATTTAGAGGCGGCAGCATTAAAACTTATTTTTCCTGTGATAATGTTAGACCGGATTGAATCCAGCTTTGTAGTAGTTTGCTTTATTTCATCCTCTGTGATAGGTGCTATGCGAAGTATATGCCGGACAATGGCATCGTCACCATTGCGTTGCACCATTTGAATGATGTGATAACCAAATTTCGATTTTACCGGTGCTGATATTTCTCCCTCTTTTAACCTAAAGGCAGTTGACATAAAAATAGGGTCCCAGGTTTTTTCATTTCTGTTTATCTCATACTGACCACACCTGTCTTTACTTCCGGGGTCTTCAGATACTTGTTTTGCCAGAACACAAAAATCGGTTACTTTATTTTCAAGCTGTTTCTTGTAGTTGTTCATCTCCCCGACTATATAGAGCTCAAGATCTCTTGAAGCTTTAGGATAAATGATTAACTGGCAAATCTCCAGTTCCGACTCATAGAAAGGTAAACTGTCGGTTGGTATCTTATCAAAGAATGCTTTTACTTCATTGGGAGTGATTCTTACGTTGTCAACAATTTTACGCTGCATGGCACCGGAGAGCTTTTGCTCTTTTACAGATTCTCTTGCATCGTCTTTTATCTGGTAAACGGTTTTGCCGGCCATTTCTTCCAAGGCATCTTTGCTACCGAGCTGACTGATGTAATACCTGATTTTCTGATCCAACTCTGCTTCCACCTCGTCATCAGTAACAGGTAAGGAATCTTTTTCCGCCTGCAGCATCAGCACTTTGGAAACAATAGCCTGTTCCATCAACAAACATTCAGCATTAGGAGGAACAGTTCCTCCCTGGCGTGCAATATCCAGAATGGAGTTGATGATGTCTGATTGAAGAATGATACGATCTCCAACTATAGCAGCAATTTTATCCGCTACTACTTTCTTTGCCTGCGTTTGTGCTAATACAGTAAAACTCACCAGCAGGAAACAAGCAGTTAATATTCTTTTCATGTATTGCATAAGTTCAAAAGTAGTTTTCCCGGTAAAATTTATGGGCAGTTCCGGGGTATTTAACAAAAGTTTGTTAGGAAAGGCTCAAGGTTCAAGAAGGTCGTTTTGATGAAAGACTCACGACTTGTGCCTTGAACCTTATTTCTTGAATTCTTGTCTTCTTGTTTCTTTATAGTGTTCTCTTCACTTCCTCAATCTCATAGGCTTCTACTACATCTCCCACCTTATAATCAGTAAAATTTTTAATAGTCAATCCGCATTCCATACCCGATAGTACTTCTTTTGCATCATCTTTAAACCTTTTCAACGAGGCCAGTTCTGCACTATTATCACCCGTAGGATAGATAACAATACCATCCCGGATAAGACGGATTTTAGAATCTCTTTTAATCTTGCCATCCCGCACCGTACATCCGGCTACTGTTGCTTTATCAAATTTGAATACTTCTCTTATTTCTACATTTGCAACAATCCTTTCCTGCACTTTTGGCTCCAGCATGCCTTCCATGGCACTCTTCACTTCTTCAATGGCGTTGTAGATAATGGAGTACATTTTTATTTCAATACCGGCATTGTCAGCAAGCTTAGATGCCTGTAATGACGGACGAACGTTGAAAGCAATTACGATTGCGTCGGATGCTTCTGCCAGCACAATATCACTTTCATTGATTTGACCAACACCTTTGTGAATTACACTTACTAAAATTTCCGGGGTAGACAATTTTTGTAATGAATCACTCAATGCTTCTACAGAACCATCCACGTCACCTTTGATGATAACTTTCAATTCTTTGAAACTTCCGAGTGCCAAACGACGACCAATTTCATCGAGTGTAATGTGTTTCTTGGTTCTGATTCCCTGCTCTCTCAATATCTGTGCACGGCGGTAAGCAATTTCTTTTGCTTCTGCCTCATCTGCATATACCTTGAATTTTTCACCTGCCTGTGGCGCACCATTCAATCCTAATATTACCGCCGGTGCCGAAGGACCAGCTTCTTCTTCTTTCTTATTTCTTTCATTGAACATCGCTTTCACTCTTCCAAAGTATTGTCCACTCACTATCAAATCACCAGGATGTAGTGTTCCGTTTTCAACCAATAATGTGGCTACATAGCCACGGCCTTTATCCAATGATGCTTCAATGATAGTTCCTGTAGCTTCCCTATCAGGGTTTGCTTTCAGGTTTAGCATTTCTGCTTCCAGCAATATTTTTTCAAGCAGTTTGTCAATGTTCAATCCGCTCTTCGCTGCTATCTCCTGGCTTTGAAACTTACCACTCCATTCTTCTACCAGTATATTCATTTGCGAAAGCTGTTCGTATATTTTTTGCGAGTTAGCTCCGTCTTTATCAATTTTATTTATAGCAAATATCATCGGCACATTGGCTGCCTGAGCATGGCTGATAGCTTCACGGGTTTGTGGCATCACCGCATCATCAGCAGCAATTACAATCACCGCAATATCAGTAACCTTGGCACCCCTTGCCCTCATGGCGGTAAATGCTTCGTGACCGGGAGTATCTAAGAATGTAATTTCTTTTCCATTAGGTAATGTTACCTGATAAGCACCAATGTGCTGAGTAATACCACCGGCCTCTCCAGCTACTACACTGGCACTGCGGATATGATCAAGTAGTGATGTTTTACCATGGTCAACGTGGCCCATGATGGTAACAATAGGTGAACGGAATTTCAAATCTTCTTCATTATCCTCTTCGTTTTCTTCCTCTATTTCCATTTGTTTTTCCATGTCAATAAACTCGACATCAAAACCAAATTCACTGGCTACCAATTCTATCACTTCAGCATCTAAGCGTTGATTAATTGACACCATGATGCCGAGGCCCATACACTTACTTATTACTTCGGCAAAACTTACATCCATCAGGTTAGCCAGTTCGCTTACGCTGATGAATTCTGTTACCTGTAATTTGTTATCATCTCCTGTTTCACCCTGTGCATCGGCCATTTCCTGCCTTTTTTCCCGGCGCATTTTAGCTTTCAGGTTTTTTCCACCTCTATTACCACCAGCAAGCTTAGCTTGTGTTTCCTGTATTTTTCGTTGAATTTCTTTTTCGTCAATCAGTTTGTCTTCTCTGCGTCCACCGGTGCTTGGGCCACGGCCACCAGCACCACGGTTTCCACCACCCCCAGGACCACCACGGCCAGCACCGCCACGGTTGAAGTTGCTGCCGCCGCTAGCACCTCCGCCACCTTGTCTTCTGTCACCACCGCCAGTATCTTTATTAATAAAAATTTCTCTCCTGCTGGTATCCTTTTTCTCTATTGGGATACGTTTTCTTTTCTTCTTTTCTTCTTTTACAGGTCTTGTATCGTTGTCAACGGGCAGGTCTATTTTACCAAGAATTTTTGGCCCGGTCAATTTTTCTACTTCAATATTTTCGATAACAGCTGGCTGGTCTTCTGTTGGTGGCTCTGTTTTTGCCACTACTTCTTCTGTAACAGGTTTTATTTCTTCTTCTTTCTTCTTTTTCGCTTTGCCTTTTGCTAGCTTTTCTACCTCCCCCGGTTTTGATTCTTCCGCTACAGCAGGCAAGTCCTCTTTTTTTGCTTTTACTATTTTCTTGGGCCGTGTAGATGAATCAATGGTAGAGAGATCAATTTTCTTTACCACTTTTGGGCCTTCTAACCCGGGTGCTTCTGCTTTTACCACTTCTGCTTTTGCAACAACTACAGGGGCTGCTTCTTCTTTCTTTACCTTGTCTTCTTCAATCGGCTTTGGTACTTCTTCTTTCTTTACTGGTTTAGCAGAACCCTTCTCTTCCTTTTTAAAACTTATTTCTTCGTCTTCCTTTTTCTTTTTGGCTTCTGTCTGCGAGCCTTTGGGCAATTCCAGTTGGTCGCTTTTAATTTTTGCAGCCTTGTCGCCTGAAAACTCCTGTTGCAATGAACGATACATATCCTCCGTCAGTTTTGACGTGGGCTTCAGTTCGTCTTTTGGAAAATTTTTTCCTATCAGGAAATCAATAATGGTATCCTGACCAACATTAAATTCTTTGGCCGCAGCTAATAATCTTGGAAGTTTTAATTCTGCCATTCAGATTTTTTAATTGTCAATAGTGAACCTGCCTTCCGGCAGGCAGATGGTCAATGATGAATGGGTTTATTAACCATTCACTCATTCACCACTTTATTCTTTATCAAATTCTTCTTTCAATACTCTTCTTACTTCAGCAATTGTTTCTTTCTCCAGATCGGTTCTTCTTTCCAGCTCTTCGGGAGTAAGGTTTAATACACTTCTGCCGGTATCACAACCCACTCTTTTTAGCTCATCAATAATCCAGGTTTCAATTTCATCGCTGAATTCTTCGAGGTCAATATCAAATTCTTCTACTTCATCGCCTTCTTTGTCACGATAAACATCAAGTTCATAACCGGTCAGGTCACAAGCCAGTTTGATGTTTACACCACGACGGCCAATGGCCAATGAAACCTGGTCAGGTTTCAGGTAAACATTAGCATGCTTGGCTTCATTATCCAGTTCCATGCTGGTAATTTTTGCCGGTGTCAATGAACGCTGTATCAATAATTGAATATTACTTGTCCAGTTAATTACATCAATATTTTCATTCTTTAACTCCCGGACGATGCCATGAATACGGCTTCCTTTCATACCCACACAAGCTCCAACGGGGTCAATACGGTCATCGTAAGATTCTACCGCAACTTTAGCCCTTTCTCCGGGATCCCTTACAATTTTTTTAACCACAATCAGTCCGTCAAAAATTTCTGGCACCTCTATTTCCAGTAATTTGGCAAGAAATTCGGGGGCTGTTCTGGAAAGAATAATCACCGGGCTGTTATTTTTCATGTCCACTTTCCTCACTACAGCACGGATGCTTTCGCCTTTCTTGAAATAGTCCTGTGGTATTTGTTCACTCTTGGGAAGAATCAGTTCATTACCCTCTTCATCCAGTAATAGAATCTCTTTCTTCCATACCTGATAAACTTCTGCGCTGATGATTTCGCCAACACGGTCGCCATATTTTTTGGCCAGCACATTTTTCTTTAAGTCGCTGATACGACTGGCCAATGTTTGCTTGGCAGCAAGGATAGCCCGGCGGCCAAAATCAAGCAGGTCAATTTCTTCGTATAATTCTTCTCCTACTTCAAAATCAGGTTCAATCTTTACCGCATCTGAGTAAGCCACCTGCGCCAAAGGATCTTCTACCTGACCATCTTCCACAATCATACGTCGGCGAATGATTTCAAGATCCCCTTTTTCAGCATTTACAATCACATCAAAATTGTCATCGCTGGTGTACTTTTTACGCAGCAGAGTTTTAAATACATCTTCCACTACTTTCATCATGGTAGGACGATCAATATTTTCCGCTTCTTTAAAATCCTGGAACGCATCTATCAGGTTAATACTTGACATAACACATAGCTTTTAGAATTTAATTTGAATTTTTGTTGTTTTTATATTGTCAAAGGAAATAGTGTGTTGCACAGTTTCCATTTTCTTGCCTTTACCTGTTGTTATTTCTACCACAATATCCGTTTCTGTCGCACTTATCAATTTGCCTTCGTTTTTCACATCTTCCTTATCGGTTACTTCCACAAAACGGCCAATGTTTTTCAGGTATTGCCGGTGAAGTTTTAGTGGTTCATCCAGTCCCGGTGATGATACTTCTAATGAAAAATCACCTCCCGGATAAAAATTCTCTTCTTCTAATTGCCTATACAGTCGTCGGTTATACTGAACCAATTTTTCGATGCTAACTCCCTGATCACCATCCACAAACACTTTAATGTTATTGGTAGGCTTAATCTTTATTTCCACCAAAAAAACATCCGGTTCGGACTTGATTAATCCTTTAACCCGTTGCTCCAATGCCTGTATTTGTGTGTCTCCGTTCATGGGGTATAAAAGAAGAAGGGAACGGCCTCGTTCCCTTCTTACTGCTATTTCCGGTACAAATATACGGGAATCAGGTGTTATCTGCCAAATACTGCGGGTCAAATAATGAGAGTTAATAATACCAAAGCAGAATGGCTTTCACTTTGATAAAATTTCGGTAAACAGCTGCAAAATTCCGGCAACCAGAAAACAGCTCATCTTATCTTTACGGAATGAGATTTGTTTTATACGCCATACTGGCCTATATCTTATTCCAATTTATTTTTAAACTGGTGATACCTGTGTACCTGGCCAGCCGCAAAATAAAAAAGGGATTCCGGGAAATGCAAAGCAAGATGCAGGAGCACATGCAACAGCAACAACAAGGCTATACCCCACAGCCTTCTTCTTCCAAACCAGAGCCTACGGCAAGGCCCGGAGATTATATTGATTTTGAAGAAGTGAAATAACTTGCTCTGATCTGCAATATTTTTTTACTTTTGCTGCCCCGCTTAGGAAAAACCTGCCTACCGGCAGGGAGAGTTTACTGGGGCAAGTTTGAAAGTTCTTTATTATAGATATTTTCCCGCCTTTACGGGATTGGACCCATAGCTCAGTTGGTTAGAGCACCTGACTCATAATCAGGGGGTCGTAGGATCGTGCCCTACTGGGTCCACAAAATAAAAAAGCGGAACGTTGTTCCGCTTTTTTATTAGTCCGCTTTACAAATTGAGTAAAAAGGTTCTTTAACCTTTTGTTAACCGGGATGAAAATACATTTGTCCACTACTATAAAATATATGAAGAAAATTATAACGTTATCAATCTGTGTTTTGTTTGCTACATCCTTGATGGCACAGGAAAATCCGCCTGTTAAAAAGAAAAAAAACATTCCTGATATGAGTAACAGGCCAAATGACCATATCCTGTTACAATTTGGCTATACAGCCTGGGCAGGAAAGCCAGATACTATTAATACCGGTGGTTTTTCTAAAAGCATTAATGGTTATTTCATGTTCGACTTTCCATTCAAGACCAATCCCAAACTAAGTATGGCTTTTGGACCAGGCATTTCCTCTGACCATATCCTGTTTTCAAAAACTAATGTTGGTATCAAGGATAATACTCCGAGTATTCGATTCACCAATGTTTCGGATACCAATCATTTCAAAAAAACAAAACTTGCAACGGTTTATTTAGAAGCTCCAATTGAATTTCGTTTTTCGGCAGACCCCCTGACTGGAAAAGGGCTCAAGTTTGCTATAGGGGTGAAAGTGGGGACTTTGGTGACTGCCCATACCCGTAATGTAAAATTTGAGAGCAAAACAAATACAACCATTAATGATTATGTGATGAAGGAATCCAGCAAACGCTTCCTGAATAAGAACCGGCTTTCTGTAATGGGCAGGGTTGGCATGGGGCATTTTTCCCTATATGGCAGTTATCAGCTGTCAGCATTGTTTAAAGACGGGCTTGGGCCAGTAGTAAAGCCTTATTCAATTGGAATAACATTAAGCGGCCTTTAATTAAATAAGACAATACTAAGTGAAGCGATCTGTCAAGCAGGTCGCTTTATTTTTTACTTTTGCTTGCCGGTATGACAGTAAGACGATTTTTTTCGCCTTCGTCTTTCCGGCAATTATTATTTTACTATGATTGATAAGAAGAATATTATTCAGCAGGAAGAAAGAGCAGTACTGGTGGGATTGGTGCAAAAAGAGCAAACAGAACAACAGGTGCAGGAGTACCTGGATGAACTTGCTTTCCTGGCAGAAACCGCAGGAGCAGTTACTGTAAAAAGGTTTACACAAAAACTACAACATCCTGACAGCCGCACATTTGTAGGCAAAGGAAAGTTGGAGGAAATAAGCAATTATGTAAAAGGAAAAGATGTTGGCATCGTCATCTTTGATGATGAGCTGACCGGTGCACAAATCAATAATATTGAAAAAGCCGTTAACGTAAAAGTGATTGACCGCAGTGATTTAATCCTTGACATTTTTGCAAGACGGGCTAAAACAGCACAGGCAAGGGCACAGGTAGAGCTGGCGCAATACCAGTACATACTGCCAAGACTCCGTGGCATGTGGACACACCTTGAGCGGCTAGGAGGCGGTATTGGCACAAGAGGCCCGGGCGAAAGTGAAATTGAAACTGATCGTCGTATAGTCAGAGATAAAATTTCGTTACTGAGAAAAAGATTGGCGGAGATAGATAAGCAGGCTTTTACTCAACGAAAAGATCGGGGTGAATTTATCAGGGTGGCATTAGTTGGCTATACCAATGTGGGCAAATCCACCATTATGAACCTGCTGAGCAAAAGAGAAGTGTTTGCCGAAAATAAATTATTCGCCACTTTAGATACTACCACCGGCAAAGTTGTTTTTGATACCACTCCTTTTTTATTAAGTGATACAGTTGGGTTTATCCGCAAGCTACCGCATCATTTGGTGGAAAGCTTTAAAAGCACCTTAGATGAAGTAAGAGAAGCGGACATTCTTTTGCATGTGGTGGACATTTCTCATACAGCGTATGAAGATCAGTTGGGTGTTGTAAATAAAACATTACAGGAGCTGAATGCTTTTGATAAACCCACAGTCACTATTTTTAACAAAATGGATTTGTATGAAAAACAAACTTTTGATGAGTGGCTGGAAGAAAGCACCAAAAAAGAAATATTAGAAGACCTGCGGGACCGATGGAACAATGAAACCAGTGGCAATGCTGTATTTGTTTCGGCTGTTGAAAAAACAAATATTGATCTGCTTCGCAAAACGATATTGGAGAAGGTAAGAGAGCTGTACCGGATACGGTATCCGTATAGATCTGAATTTTTATATTAATACAAGCCACAGATTATATGGCAGAAAAAAAATACATCTGGCACAAAATTGCTGATAACATCCACGAATTAAATTTTGCTGATAACAATATTGCCACCACCGAATTGAAGGGCAAAAAAATATGTATCGGCAAGCACAACAACCTTGCTTTTGCCTTTGCTCATAAGTGCCCTCATGCCGGTGGCATCATGGCAGAGGGACATATTGATGTACTTGGCAATGTGGTTTGTCCGGTGCACCGGTATAAATACAGCATGCAAAATGGCCGTAATGTAAGCGGTGAAGGCTATTATTTAAATCACTGGCCGGTGGAGTTGACGGAAGATGGTGTATTTGTTGGGATAGAAGAAAGAGGTGGTCTGTTTGGATGGTTAAAATAGTTTATAGCTCCTTCCCTCATAATTACCATTTATATTTATATAAATTCTTCACGATGAGATACAAGTTATTCAGCCTGCTCCTTTCAGTCAGTTATATGTTGAGCAGTGCAACTGCACAGACCGTCACACTAAAACAGATTGGAAACACTAATGATCACTTCCAGATGTCTTACCCGGTTCACTATCGTGGAGCCTTATACACCTTTAATTACGGTGCGTTATATAAAACCAATCTCGATAGCGGAATTATCCAAAGGCTGGGCAACTCTGTTTACAAAAACATCCGGTATTTTTTTGCGGTCAATAACAGACTTTATATTATAGAAACCGATGGTAGCATGCTTGTCATTGATCCTCTTAAAGGTTCCTGGAAATCGGAATCCATTATCGGAGCCTGGCTCAATGTCATGCATGTTATTGTGGTTGGCAATTCTTTTTATTCTTTTGAAAATGGGGTGTTTTATTATCACACGGCGCTTCATACCGATAAACGTAAACAGATTGGCAAGGATGAATTTTACAACTTAGGTGGACTTTATCACACAGATTCCAAACTGTACAGTAACATCGACGGCAGCTTATATGAAATTAATACCGGCACAGGGGAGTGGAAAAAAATAACCAAAGCAAAATCCTGGAGATCTGTAAAGAGCGGGGCTGTTTTGAATGATAAGTTTTATTCTGTTGAATCGGATGGTTCCCTGTATGAATCCTCCCTTTTGGACGGAACAAAGAAAGTATTGGACAAAACCCGGTTTATTAAAGGAGGGCACCTGTTTGCAGAGGGGGGAAAGCTATATACAATTTTGGAGGGTACTCTTTACGAAATCATTATAAACTGATTTTCCTTATAACGGGTAAAAAAAATAATCCCGGAATTTAAGTAAAGCTGAATATCCCTATTTTTGCAACCCCGAAAGGGAAAGGTATTCCTGCTTAGCTCAGTTGGTTAGAGCATCTGACTGTTAATCAGAGGGTCGCTGGTTCAAGTCCAGCAGCAGGAGCAGCGCCGTGGAGAAATCCACGGCTTTTTTATTTGTAAAGAGCATTTCAAAACTTTTCATTTCGGCACCGCTACTTTCCAACTTTACTGGTATATTTAAATAACAATAAAAAAAATGAAACAATTGTTTCTACTACTGTTGTCAACGGTTTGTACTGTCACCATTTTAGGTCAAACAGGTACAGCCCCCACCGGTATTACCTACGAAAAACGTACTGATATGCTGAATGCCCCCAAGTGTAATGCTTCGGAGGCCTACCTGAAAAAGAAAGTAAAAGCACAGTTGGCAACATACTATAAAGATTATCCCTATATCGCCGTTGATTTTTACACCTTCAAAGGACAAAACGGTTATACCGACAAAGAAGATGCCACCAGGATAGTTTACCCTTTTAAAATAGAGATGCTGGTTTATTTAAAGCGTAACGTTATGAAGGAAGGAAAAGAACATACCGAATATACTATCTGGAAATATGATAGTGTATATGAATATGCGACGAAACCTAGAAAGAAATGTGAGTTTTACCTGGTTCCTTCATCGCAAACAACACTGGTTACACGACAAGTGTACTGATCAGCATTGTAAAAGAGATCAGACGGTAGTTATGTCTATGAAGGATTTAGAATATTCAGGAGAACTCGACTTTAAATTATGAAATATGTTGCAACTTTTCGTAGTAAGGGGAGCAACAGCCTGGAAGAAATTTCGATTTTTATTTAGTAAACTTCATTTGTATGAACTGGTCTGTACTAACCTCGGAAGAGCAATTAAAAACCCTGCTGAAGCAATCGCATACCAAGTCTCAGGTTATTTTTAAACATTCCACCCGTTGCTCAGTTAGCAGCGTTATTAAAACAAGATTAGAAACCAGTATTCTACCCGGGCATATTGATTTTCATTATCTCGACCTGCTGGCACACCGTTCTCTTTCTAATAAAATAGTTGAAGACCTGAAGGTGTATCATCAATCACCACAAGTACTGCTGATTAAAAGTGGTGAATGTGTATTTGACCAAAGCCATATCGCCATCCGCATGATGGACATTGAGGCAGAAGCTATGTAATTTGTATGCCGCAATAGTTTAAAATTCCTTTGTAAGATGCCATAATAACATGGCAAATGCTACGACATTACTTTTAGACAATCATTGTTATTCTTTTATTCTGCAGCAGCTCCGACAAAAATCTTTTCTGCTTTATCATTTCTAAAACTAAATATGATTCCGCCATATACCGAACCAACTGTAATGGTGGCTTTATCGGTGAATGATTTGTCAATGTCTTTTTCATAAGCCGCCATCACTTCATTGTAAGTGCTGCCAATCCCTAAATTCTTTTTTGTTTTATAAGTGCAGGGGCTGGTAATGGTAATAGAAAAAATGGTTTGTTCAGCCAGGTTTTTATTGCTATCCATGTTTAACGTAATACCTTTTGCTTTGTACATCCAGTCCTGGTGCATCAGGCCATCTGCTCCCCATTCTTCGGATTTATCTTTTGAGTCGGGCTGACCAAGCAACTCTGTTACTTTTGTCTGAGTAAGACCTATTGTAAGATCGCCTACACCTCCTAAATCAGGTTCAGATGCAATTGTATCTTTTAGTACGTTGTGACTGGCTGTATCCGGTGCAGTAACAGCAGCCGTGTCTTTATTGATTGCTGCTTCTTCGTTTGTTTTGCCAGAATTACAACTCGCAATAAATAATGCAATACCAGCGATGGCTAAAATCCTTTTCATTTTGTTTATTTATAAATGAAAGATATTGAAATAGTCGTAACAATAAATCAATCCATTAATTTTACCACCCATGTCTTTATTCATCACTTCCCTTAATTCGGGCAGCAATGCCAACTGCTATTATGTGGGCAACAATAATGAAGCGGTACTGATAGATGCCGGACTTAGCTGCCGGGAAACAGAAAAGCGGATGAAAAAATTAGAGCTTTCGATGGATACCGTGAAAGCTATTTTTATATCCCATGAACATGGTGACCACATTACCGGCTTGCCGGGGCTGAGTAAAAAATACCAGTTACCGGTGTATATCACTACTGCTACATTAGCCAATAGCCGCATTCCCATAGAGCCACAACTAGTTAGTGCCTATCAGAAAAATAAGACAATTAAGATTGGCGGGTTATCAATCACAGCATTCAGCAAAAGCCATGATGCTGCAGATCCGCACAGTTTTATGGTAACAGGGGATGGAGTTAATATCGGCATCATCACGGATATTGGTTATGCTTGTAAGCAGGTTATCAAGTACTTTAGCCAATGCCAGGCAGTTTTTCTTGAATCTAACTACTGTGTTGATATGCTGGCCAATGGAAACTATCCCTATCATTTGCAACAACGAATCAGTGGTGATGAAGGGCATTTGTCTAATACACAGGCACTTGATTTGTTTGTCAATTATAAATCTCCCGGGCTGCGTTTGCTTATCCTGTCACATTTATCCAGGAACAATAATAAGCCGGAACTGGTGGAA
>JANNCC010000081.1:0-1861 GCA_031386125.1 Chitinophagaceae bacterium | reverse complement strand
TCTATTTCTGACTTTATCCGTAAAGTCCAGTATCACCTTGCTAACCGCAATGTGGATGCAGCACTGTCTGAGTGTGATAAACAAAGAGGGTCAGTTGGTAATGTAATGAAAGCTGGTCTTCGCCGCTACAAAGAAATGATTAACGAGGGCGGTATGGCTACCGAGCAGAAAGTGATCTCCATTCAAAAAGAAGTGGAAGAAGCAACAGCTCTGGAATTGCCGATGTTGCAGAAGAACCTGGTATTCCTTTCAACTATTACTTCAGTAGGTACACTAGTTGCACTTTTAGGAACGGTAATCGGTATGATTAAATCATTCTCAGCCTTAGGTAAAGAGGGTGGTGCCGGTGCTGCTGCTGAACTTGCAGTTGGTATCTCTGAGGCCTTGTATAATACCGCTTTAGGTATCGGTACATCAGCCTTGGCACTGATTATGTATAACGTATTCACTACCAAAATTGACTCAATAACTTATGGCATTGATGAATCAGGTTTTACCCTGACTCAGAGTTTTGCTTCTCTCTACAAGTAATCCAGTTTTTACAGGATCATTTGTATGGAAATTTGAAACCTATTCATCTCAATTCTAAATTATTGTAAACATGCCAAGTGTTAAGTTACCAAGGAAGAGTACAGATACCGACATGACCCCGTTCGTGGATGTCGCTTTTCTGATTCTTTCCTTTTTTATGCTGGCTACTAAATTTAAGCCACCGGAACCGGTTGAAATAACCACCCCAGGCTCAGTAAACTCTCAAAAATTGCCTGAGAATAATGCAGTAATGATAATTGTTGATTCTTCTAACCGTGTATTCTTTTCTGTCTTATCAGACAAGGATAAAGGTAAGTTTGATGCAATTATTCAGGACGTTAATAGTACTCAAAGCCTTGGTTTATCAAATACCGAGATGGCCAATTTCCGGCAAACTTTTGCAGTGGGAGTACCTTTTGGGAATTTAAAGCAGTTGCTGGGATTAGACCCTAAGGCGCAGCAAGCCCTTAAAGTACCTGGAATACCAGTATTGGATTCTGCCAATAACCAATTGTTTTGGTGGGTTTCCGCTGCTAAAAAGGCTTTTGCGGGGGAAAAACTGAACTATCTTATTAAGGGAGATGCTAAATCAAAATATCCGGCTTTTGAAGCGGTAGTCAGTGCCTTAAAGAAGAATGATGAGTTTAAATATAACCTCGTTACTGCATTGGATGATATACCCAGCAAATCAGAACTGGATAAATATAATCAACGAGCAAAAAAATAGATAATTATAATTTTTAAAACCTATTTATTATGTCAAGCATAGATACCGGCGGTGGCGATAGTGGCCACAAAAAAGGACCGGGGGTAAAGAAAGCCAAAAAGCTTTCTACCCGGGTGGACATGACACCCATGGTGGATCTGGGTTTTCTCTTGATTACTTTTTTCATCTTTACTACCACGATGACAACGCCTACCACCCTTGATCTTAATATGCCTAAGGATATTAAAGACCCTAAGGATCAGACAGAGGCAAAAGAATCAGGTGTACTTACAATTATGCTCGGCAAAGCCGACCAGGTATATTATTATGAAGGAAAACTGGTAGTAGATGCCAGCGGCAATAACTTTAAATCTACGACCTTCAAGGGCATCCGTGATGTTATTATCAAGAAGAAATTGGAAGTAATGAGTCGCCATGTGCATGATGAGACCTGTCCAAAAACACAGCAGAATGCTAAAAAACCGATTACTGAAGGCGGTAAAGGCGATCCTGATTGGGAAAATGCCTGTAAAGACAGGGATTTCATTGTAATCATTAAACCCAGTGATGATGCCACATACAAAAACACTGTGGACATCCTGGATGAAATGACCATTAATCAGG
>JANNCC010000044.1:0-6578 GCA_031386125.1 Chitinophagaceae bacterium | reverse complement strand
TTCATGATAGTTTATTTTATATTACATCCATGAAAGTAAACAATGCAAGGCTACGGAGGCGATAGCCGGAGTTTTGTGCAACATTGGATTAAATGAAATGGCTGGGGCTTTGCTTGGCGGCTCGTTCTGCTAATTTTTAATAACTATATGAACTGCTAAAAGAAAAGTTGTAGTTTTTAATTTAGACACTAGATTAACCCAGAACATTACCAGCAAGCTTAATGGCACCCTGCAAAGATGGATCTTTTGTGCCTTGAATGAACAGTTTTAGGATTACATGGTTAACAACCGACACCACTTTCAACAGACGACCATCACTACGTGTTTTTATTTTTTGCCACCCTATAAAACACACATTCATTTTTTTTGCCTCATACAAGCCATCATAAATGTATAGTTCGCCTTTGTTATTTCCGGCTACTATTTTACCCGTGGCAGTCTTTAATACGGCATTAAAATTTTTTACCAGCTCTTTATTCTCGGTGTAAGAAGAAATTCTTTTCTGCTGGATTTTTATCAACCCTTCGTCTTTGGTAGATAGCCAATAATTACCATTGTGGTCTTCCAGCACATTGCGGACAATGATTTCATTGAATATATTATCTTTTAATGCCAGCGTTGCCGCATCTACGATATAGGTGTTACCGCTTGCAGAAGTAACGGCGAGGTCTTTGCCGGCCCTGCTCATTACTTTTAACAAAAAAGGATACTGTTGTTTTTTAGTGCTTGTCAATTCGCCATTGTTGTTGAGTGTAAAAGCTGTGATGCCTTCCGGCTGAGAAATATACAGGGTGTTATTAAAATACTCTGACCAGTTATAATAATACCCGAAATAAACAGCTTTTGTAATTTTTCCTTCTTCCATATAGCGAAGTGAGTCGCTGCAAACAATAAGATATTTACCCGGCTGATAGTCTATTACCCTGTCCGGCCAGGGTCTTATTTTTTCGCCAAATATTTTTGGATACTTTGTTGTCTTACCTTCTTTATAAATGCACAGCGTCCGTTCGTTATTACAAAAAGCGATTCCGCCGTGCATCAATACACTGGTGGAGCTGGTGTTCCCCATTTCAATTTTATTAATTTCCGGGTCGGTGTCGCTATTTTCAAACCGGTCTGTCTTATCATTATAATATGCCGGTTTTTTCCGGAACGGCAACACCCAGAGTCTTCCGCTGCTGTCAATCATCAGTTCAGTCACTTCGTTATCAGGCAAACCGTGGGTGGTCGTGTAGTTTTTAAACCCTCTCCCGTCATAACGGCTTACGCCTGTTTCACCAGCTATCCATAAAAATCCTTTCTTGTCAATAATAGTGCGGTAAACAGAGTTGGACGGTAGCCCTTCTTTGGTGGTATAGCGGATAATTTGTGGGGTTTGCGAATGCAGGCATTGGGCAATACAACAGCAGGTTATTAAAATAATATGTTTTAGAAAAGGTTTCAAGACATATTAAAAGTATAAAAAGGAAAGCAGATTGTTTTAAGCATTTAACGCATCAGGCCGCAATTGGCTTCATTTGAATAGCGAAATTCAAAAGCAGCGGCCCGATGCATACTACTCTTCCAGCCGGTCAACGCAGCTATATTCCGTTTTTAAAAAATCATCGTAGTAATCTGCTTTTTGAAACAGATTGCGGAAAGAATCAGCTCCGTTTTCTTTGGTCATGTCGAGATCATACATGATGCAACTGAGAACAATATTTTGTTTTACACAACTCAGCACCAACCCATTTACCCTAAAGTTTTCCTGTAGGAGGAATTGATACAGTGGTTTAATTTTTGTTGCATCAGATGGCATCTGACATAAATAGGCATCGCCTGCAATGAAAAAATTTTCTGCGTTATAAGTGATTTTTATTTTAGCAGAGCCTTCTTTCACACTCCAGGTATTTACCCCTTCCCTTGCCAGTCGCACATCTTTGCCCAGCTCCTTTAGTATTTCTTCAATCGTCTTTGCCGCACCCACTGCTTCTATTTCTTTTTCGGGTATCTCGGGTAACTTTGCTTCGGTACCACAGCTGGGGCAATATTTTTTTGAATCAATATTGTTCTGCGTTACCAAATAGCTGCAACTGAAACAACGGGTGGATGCCAGTCCTTTGTTAGGCAAATACATTTGCAGGGCATCTCTTAAATAATTAACCGGTAAGGCAAAGCCAAGATTGTCGCCTCCTCTTATTATAAATGAGTTAACACCAATTATTTCACCTTTGTTATTTACCAATGGCCCGCCACTGTTGCCGGGGTTAATAGCTGCATCAATCTGAATAAATTTTAATCCGTCACGGATGCGGTCCACTTTTGAAATAACACCTTGTGTCGCTGTATAATTCAGCCCGTACGGATGGCCGATGGCCACTATAGCATCGCCATCTTTCATTTGGTCATATTGTCCCAGGCGGACTTCGGGCAATTCGATACCCGTTGGTGCCTGCAAAAAGGCCAGGTCATGTTTTCTGTCAGTGTACCAAACTCTTGACAAGGCTTTATCAAATGCTTTGCCTGCAATTGTTACTTCAGCATCTTCGGCGACGACATGGGCATTGGTAACTATCAGGTCAAACTCTTTTACATAAAACCCCGTTCCGGTTCCGCCTGCAGTGGCAATTTGTATAATTGCTTTTTGGTATTGTTCTATGATTTGTTGGGCATCCATTCTTATTAATAGATTTTAACGTCAATTTTACAGGAAAAATAAAATTTTAATTTGCTTTTCATTGCCCTGGTTATATCCTCCTCTTTAAAATAATATTCAGGGTAAGAGGCTTCCCAGATACCATAAATTTCTTCGTTAATTTTAAGTGGAAATTTTTTTGATACTACCAATTTAAAACTCTCTGCAGGTAGCTCTATTTCTTTTTGCCAATCACCATCAGTTTTACGTTTAAATTCAGGCTCTTCTGACCATACAGTAAAATAAGAGTTGGCTAATTTTTGGGTGGCCCTTGCAACAAAATAAGCTCCGCCATAAAAGCCAACGCCGATTGCTATAGTCAGCGTATCCTTCTCAAGTGAACATTGGCATTCTATAATTCCTGCCTCCTGTTCAGGGTTTGCAAATATTGTATCGCCCAGTTGGTAGGGAACAGCGACGGCAGGAAAATCTTCATCTAATTCCTTTATCTCTTCAGCAGGTATTAACTTCAACCGGGAAAGAAAGGAATCTTTTACAAAAGAAGATGTTGAGTAGGCTTGCCATTTGGCGTTAGACTGAGAGCAAGCTGTCAAAAAAAACAATAGGCTGGTTAATATTATTCCCATCCTCCTCATTTACTTTCCATATTTAAAAATTCCATCTCGTTGGTAAACGTATAATTGAAATTAACAAGATTATCGACCCGCAGGTTTTGTGTTTTGAATTCCATCAACGGATATTTCTCTTTCCACTTCTCCTGAACAGATTTAATCTTTTCAATAATGCCCTGTGATGCAAACACATTATTTTTTGCATCGTAATACGCAATTTTGTATCCCAATGCCACAAAATATTCTGCGTAGTTCACCATCATATACAGATGAAATAGTTCAGAGATTGCTTTCGGAAGACTATAGGAATACTGGCAATAGGCAAAGCCATACTCTGCAATCTGCGTGGCAATAAACGGATAATTATTATCCCTGTACCATATTAAATTCTGATTTGCACCGTGTATGGAGTCGGCTATTGTTTTATACTGCTGAGGCGCCACAATGGCAAATGTATATTTTGACCGGAACAGGCAATTGAATACTTCTTCCTTTGGTTTTACCTGCATTTTTTTAAACTCTTCCACCATATCCCGGTTTTTTTCTACTACCGGCCTTTCATCTTTTTTAAAATAAATCCCGGTTATTTTTTCCAGATCATTTAATAATTTTCCTTCCGGGGTGATCAGGTAATCAATCCTGTAAATTAATGCCAGCAGCATATACGCAATGCCTCCGGAAAATTTATCGGCATCCACTCCACTAATTGTATCCAGTGTTTCTTTTATCCATTTTTGCAGGTACTCGTATTTCACTTCCTTTTCAACATCCGGAATGCCGGTAATATGTTCGATGTCGGTTGTTTCCAGCATCGTAAAATCCTGTACCAGCAAGTCGTCCTGCTTGTCTGCCTTAGTCGACAGCTCTTTCAATCCATAATATAATTTGCTTGGGCTGGCGGTTTCCAGATCGCTGTCAAAACTCATGCAGAGCCTGTCGCTGTCGAGTGCAAAACGGCTGTAGTAAAGGTTAAAATTCATTTCTAATAACCGGCGCATTACCGGCACTGAGGGCTGTGCCATGCGGGCCAGTGTTACTTCTGCTTTCAGTACTTCATTATTGAAGCTGCCTCTCACAATTTTGGATCCCTGGTACAGATGGAACCTCCCCTCGGCGCCATTGCGTTCATACACTACGTTCTGTGCAGTGTCATCCCGCAAATAGTCAAAAAAAGCATCTATACTTTCGTTGTATTTTTTTTCTTTGAATAAACTATCCGCATCGGACCAACGGTTTACTTTGGCTACTGGTTTATTATTGTCAGAATAGCGGCCAAACGGAATCTCAGGGCCCGCCTGCGATTCCTCTTTTTTCCTGCTTCTGCCAAATAGTTTGTCGAACATAAGTATCTTTTGAAATAAAGCAATATACACCAGAAGCTGCGATTTGCAAACCATCAGCATTCAATCATTTCCCAGCCAACTGTAAGTATTCCACCGCTGCCTTTTAGGTATTGGCTGTAAACTAAAAATCAGTAGTTTCGCCTCAAACCAATTGACGATGAAGTTTATTGCCTCCTCCTCTTCTTTGCTGAAACAACTACAGCATATTTCCGGCGTTATTAATGCCAACACAGTGCTGCCTATCCTTGAGGATTTTTTGTTTGAAGTGGAAAAAAACAAACTGACCGTGGTGGCTACCGATTTGGAAACGGTAATGAGGGTTCAATTAGATATTGAAGCCAAAGACAGTGGAAAAGTTTGTATCCCCGCAAAAATCCTGATGGATTCATTAAAAAATATTGCAGACCAACCACTTACTTTTAATATTGATAAAAACTTTGGTATTGAAATTACCAGTGATAATGGTAAGTATAAAGTGATGGGCGAAAATCCCGACAACTTCCCCAAAGAGCCGGGAGCGGATGATACTACCTCGTTTACCATGACGGCTTCTGCTCTGGTAACTGCTATCAATAAAACATTATTTGCTACCAGCAATGATGATCTTCGTCCTGCAATGACGGGTGTTTTCTTTGAACTGGATAAAAAAGGTTTACAATGTGTGGCCACCGATGCACACCGCTTAGTTCGATATAAAAGAACAGATGTAAAATGCCCCAAAGCAGATTCTTTCATCGTTCCCCGCAAGCCTCTGAACCTGGTAAAAACTGCTATTCCTTCCAATGAAGATGAAATAACCATCAGCTATAATAGCAACCACCTGTTTGTAAAACATGGCACCACACAAATGAGTTGCCGCCTTATTGATGCCCGTTTCCCCGATTATAAAGTAGTAATACCAACTGACAACCCCTACCGGTTAACGGTAAACAAAACCGATTTTCAAAATGCTCTTCGCCGGGTAAGCATTTTTAGTAATAAGAGTACCAACCAGGTTGCATTAAGCATCAGCGGCAGCGAATTACAGTTAGCGGCACAAGATGTTGACTTTAGTTTTGAAGGAAATGAAAGAATGAAGTGCCAGTATAATGGTGAAGACCTGATGATTGCTTTTAATGCCCGGTTCCTGATTGAAATGCTTAGTGCTGCGGACAGCGATGAAATAAATATGGAATTATCTACGCCTACCAAAGCTGGTATCATTAAACCAACCGACCTTGATGAAAATGAAGAAATGCTGATGCTGGTAATGCCGTTGATGTTGAATCAGTAAAATGGTTTGGTTTAAATAATATGCCTTTTCCTCAAAAAGCATATTTTCCTTTTTATAGCCGTGTTAATACCCTGTGCCGGGTATTGCAGAATAGCTATAAATCAGCTTACTTGCTATAAAATAAACTTCATGAAATATTTTTGGCTCCTTGCAATCTCCACTTTTTTTCTACCAAAGGCGATAAAAGCCCAAGAAGATAAATTAACTCGGGTGCCCGATGTAGAATTTGCAGAAAAAACCGAAAAGGTGCTTTTCTATGATTGGGCAGGAGCTAAGGCCAATTATAAATGGGATTGGTTGGAGACTCCAAAGGATGATGCAACCATTTACCGCTATTTTAATCCAAAAAATGAGTTGATGGTGGTGCAAAAAACGGAAGGTACGACCTGGACACAAACCGATCTTCCTTATGCACCCTTCCCCCCATTCTGGTATTACGAAGTTACTATCAATAATGTGAGAGGCGAATCCACATGGGTATCCACAGGGCTGTTATTAAAAGCAACAAGTAATAAGCAGGAAATAAAAATAGTTTTTACCGTCAATCCATATAATCAAACCTATTACTTTGGCCTGTATAATGCTGCCACCCAAACCTGGAACGTACTTAACCATATAGTAAAAGAAAAGAAGGACAATTTTTCTGATGTCATTAATAAATTAGATGCATCAAAAATTTCTGTACGTAATAAAGTAAAAATTGAACGGAAAGGAAA
>JANNCC010000356.1:0-1835 GCA_031386125.1 Chitinophagaceae bacterium | reverse complement strand
GTTTGGCATACAAACATGGATTGGCGGCGAATCATTGTATCATTTAATACGGGCATGGAATCCATCACTGGCAGAAATAAATACTACTTCCCTTTTTCCACAAGCATTGCCAATGTTTTGCTTTGGACTTTTCTGGTTGCTGAATATGTTTATTATCTATAAGGGAGTAGAAAGCATCCGCAAACTATTAATATTTAAAGCCATCTTCTTACCAATAGCAGCCATAGCTTTATTCTGCTGGGCGGTTATCGCCGCAAAAGGCTTAGGTCCGATATTGAGGGAGCCATCAAAATTTACTGACAGTGCTTCTTTCTTTAAATTCTTTTTTCCTGCATTAACAGCAGTCGTTGGTTTTTGGGCAACACTTTCATTAAATATTCCTGATTTTACGAGGTATTCAAAAAGCCAGAAAGCACATATCAGAGGGCAGGCAATCGGTCTCCCCCCTTCAATGACATTATTTGCATTTGTTGGTGTCGTTGTCACTTCTGCTTCAGCAATCATTTATGGAAGTCCTGAATGGGATCCGGTAAAACTGGCCAGTCATTTTGATAGTAAGCTGATGGTAACCTTTGCGATGATTGGGATTATTATTTCAACTTTGGCAACAAATATTGCCGCAAACATTGTTAGTCCCGCAAATGACTTTTCCAATCTTTCACCGAAGAAAATTAATTTCAAACTCGGCGGCTACATCACCGGTGTTATCGGTGTATTGATTTTCCCCTGGAAATTAATGGCCGACCCGAATGGTTACATTTTTACCTGGCTGATTGCCTATTCCAGTTTGCTGGGGCCAATTGGCGGCATCATGATTGTAGATTATTATTTTATAAGAAAAAAAGAATTAGTTGTTGATGAATTGTACCAGCACAATGGCCGCTATAAATTTTCGAATGGCTTCAATCCCATAGCCATTATTGCATTGCTTGCTGGCATCTTGCCAAATGTTCCTGGCTTTTTGCTTAATATAAAAGTTGTGGGTGCCGATGCAGTTCCCGGCTGGATAAATGAATTATATCATTACGCCTGGTTTGTTGGCTTTTTTGTAAGTGGTTTTGTATATTGGTTATTGACGAATAAAAATAACCGCAGAGGTGCAGAGGCGCAGAGAATACAACTCTGCGTCTCCCCACCTCTGCGGTAAAAATTAATTATATGTCTGTATTAATTAAGAACGGAAGAGTGATTACGGCTACTGATGATTATGTAGCCGACATTCTTATTGAAGACGAAACGGTAAAAGTAATTGGTAAAAACTTATCAGCGAAAGCAGATAAAGAAATTGATGCTGCCGGCAAATTGGTTTTTCCCGGTGGTATTGACCCGCATGTGCATTTAGATATGCCTTTCATGGGAACTTTTTCTTCTGATAATTATGAAACCGGAACAAGAGCTGCTTTATTTGGCGGCACTACCATGGTGATTGATTTCATTCTTCAAAAACAAGGTAACAGTTTACATTCAGCTTTGGAAGAATGGAAAGGAAGAAGCGATAATAACTGCGTAGGTGATTACAGCTTTCACATGGCAGTGACAGATTTCAATGACAACACAAAAAAAGAAATACAGGAAATGATTGAGAAAGAAGGCATCACTTCTTTTAAAACATTCATGGCTTACAAAGGTGCATTGATGATTGATGACCGGCAGATGGTGGGGTTGATGCAGGAAGTAAAGAAACATGGCGGCCTGATAAATGTTCATGCTACCAACGGCGATATGATTGATTTCTTAATTGCCAAACACAGAGCAGAAGGAAAGCTATCTCCACTCTATCATTATTTATCGCAACCGGAAGTAACGGAAGCTGAAGCCAGCGGACGATTTGCTGA
>JANNCC010000121.1:0-1998 GCA_031386125.1 Chitinophagaceae bacterium | reverse complement strand
CCGAACAAGCCTTATTAATGGTTAGCAATGAAAGGCTGGGTTATATGAATGATGAAAAAATTATCGACACCTTATTAAAAACAGATTTCAGCGACTTACCCCAAAAACCAAGATGGGCGGATGGCTCCGGTCTCAGCCGCTATAATTTATTTACCCCGCAGGATTTTGTCGCTATTCTCAACAAAATAAAAAATGAGTTTGGTATGGAGCGGATAAAGAATATTCTGGCAACAGGTGGTGAAGGGACTATCAGTAACTATTACAAAGCCGACAGTGGTTATATCTATGGCAAAACAGGAACACTTGCCGGCGTTGTTGCTTTCAGTGGTTTCTTATATACAAAAAACGGAAGACTGCTTATTTTTTCTACATTAATTAACAACCACCAAACTTCTTCCACAGAGGTTAGAAGGGCCATAGAAAAATTTCTTCAGGAAGTTCGTTCTATATTTTAGGCCTCCCTGCCCTCCGCAGGAGGGTTCTTGGAGTCTGTAGTTATTGAAGTCGTTTATTGAATCTCGGGGCAGAGTGCTGTAAAGAGTATAAAACCTATCGGAGTCTTAAGCCCCTCCAGCGGAGGGGTTTGGGGAGGCCTTCTATCCTCGAAACATCTTTTCCAATTGCTCCTGTTTAAACTCTAAATAAGTAGGATTACCATCGGGTGTACTATTCGATTGCTCACAGGAAAATAAATCATTTATTAATTGACGCATTTCTCTTTCTGTGAGCCGGGTACCAGTTTTTATGGATTGTTGCCTGGCTAAAGATCGAACCAGTTTCTCCCTTCTGGAAAATTTAACTTCATTGCTGAAATGTTTGTATTGTTCCAGCAAAATATCAATAGTATGTTTTTCATTTCCCTGTCCCACATCTGCTGGTGTGCCCTGGATAACGAACGTATTTTTTCCGAATGGTTCAATAAGGTAACCCAATTGTTGTAATTCTGTAATAATTTCCTCCATTATAGCTGCATCAGCAGGTGCCAATTCTAATGTGGAAGGAAACATACTACGTTGCGCTGCCACCGGTTTATCTTTAGTTGCTGCATTCAACTGTTCATAGCGTACTCTTTCATGTGCTGCTTGTTGATGAATAAGGAGAAAACCATTGTTTGATGGAACGGTGATATAGGTGTTCAATAGTTGAGTTAATTCGGCATCCTGGTGAATGGTGAAAGGTGAACGGTGAATAGGTACTTCATGCTTTAGGGTTGACTCCTGACTCCCTCCTTCGCTAAAGCTTCGGAGGGCAAGCCCGACTCCTGACTCCCGACTCTCATAGAAGTCTCTCCAGTGTTTCAAGCCGATACCTTTCGGCTCTTCTCTTTCACTTCTTTCAATAAAATGTGCCTGGTGCTTCTGTGTAAAACCTTTGTAAATGGAGCCGGCAGCAGCAGCAGATCTGTTTTCTTCGGTAAATGGTTGTTGAATGGAAGATAGTTGTTGGATAGAAGCATCTAAATCAAAATCCAATGTTGGAGTTACACTGAATTGTGCCAACGCATGTTTAATGCCAGCCTGTACAAATGCATAAATTATTTTTTCATCCTCAAACTTTATTTCCTGCTTGGTCGGGTGCACATTTACATCTACCACTGCCGGGTCCAGGTCAATAAACAATACATACATAGGGAAAGAATCAGCTGGAATCATTTGCTGGTAAGCATTCATTACTGCATGATTCAGGTAAGCACTTTTGATGAACCGGTTATTGACAAAAAAATATTGGTCCCCTCTTGTTTTCTTTGCCGTCTCCGGCTTACCGGTAAAGCCATAAATGTTCATGTAATCGGTATCTTCTTTTACCGTTACTAATTTTGCAGTATAATTATTCCCCAGCAACTGAACAATACGCTGTTTCAAACTTCCTGTTTCTAAATGAAATAATTGCTGATTATTAGCCGTCAATGTAAATAGAATTTCTGGAAATGACATAGCTACTCTGGTAAACTCATCTACTATATGACGCATCTCAGCAGCATTACTTTTTAGAAAATTT
>JANNCC010000342.1:0-6670 GCA_031386125.1 Chitinophagaceae bacterium | reverse complement strand
GCGCATGAAGGTGGTCAGATGCCTATTCAACGCCGGATTCCTAAACGTGGCTTTACCAATATAAACCGGATAGAGTATAAAGTGATTAACCTTGGACAGGTAGAACAACTGGCCGATAAATACAGCATCACAGAATTTTCTCCCGAAAGTCTTTATATTAACGGCTTAATTGCTCAGAACGATAGAATAAAAATACTAGGTAACGGAGAGTTGAAAGGGAAATTTACTTTTAAAGTAAATGCAGTGAGTGAGAAAGCCAAATCCGCCATTGAAGCTGCCGGCGGAACGGTAGAGATTGTGAAGTAATTTTGCTAAATTGCAACGACGCATTGACAATGCGTCTTTTATGTTTTAAGTGCTTTTAAATTTTTTTAATTCCCGTGAAGAAATTAATTCAGACACTCAAAAATATCTGGAGCATCGAAGAGTTGCGGGGTAAAATTCTTTTTACCCTGATGATGATCGCTGTTTACCGGGTCGGTTCACACATAGTATTGCCTGGTATTGATGCTACCGAGTTAAAAGCCGGTGAAAACAGTGGCGGCATACTTGGCCTGATTGATGCTTTCTCAGGAGGTGCTTTTAATAATGCATCCATTTTTGCATTGGGCATTATGCCGTATATCTCTGCATCCATCTTTATGCAATTGATGACGGTACTGGTACCCCGTTTCCAAAAAATGCAAAAAGAAGGAGATAGCGGCCGTAAAAAAATTAATCAGTACACCCGTTATCTTACTGTGGGGGTTACCATATTACAGGCTTCGGCATATGTTAGCTATCTGAAAGGGTTGACAGCCCAGGGCGGTATGATGGCAGGATTTTCGCCAGCTAATTTCTGGTTGACAACTGTTGTTGTATTAACGGCTGGTACCATGTTTGTAATGTGGATGGGTGAAAAGATAACAGATAAAGGATTAGGTAACGGTACATCCCTCATCATTATGATTGGTATCCTGGCCCGTTTGCCTCAGTCTTTCATTCAGGAATTAAGTAATAAATCGGGCAGAAGTGGTGATATATTAGTTTTCATTGTAGAGATAGCTATTCTTATTGCTATTGTTATGGGATGTATCCTGTTGATCCAGGGAGTACGAAAAGTACCTGTTAATTATGCAAAGCAAATTGTCGGCAATCGTCAGTTTGGCGGGGCACGACAGTTCCTGCCGCTGAAAGTAAACAGTGCTGGTGTTATGCCAATCATTTTTGCCCAGGCAATTATATTTATCCCAACCATTTTTTCCAATTTTAATCCTTCCGGAGGAGGTTTTTTAAGGGAGCTAACTGATCATAAGAGCCTTTGGTACATGCTTATTTACTCAGTTGTAGTAATAGGGTTTACTTTTCTATACACAGCTTTAATTTTTAATCCGAAGCAAATAGCAGATAACCTGAAACAAAATAATGGCTTCATCCCTGGTGTAAAACCAGGACAACCGACTGCAGATTATATTGGTGCTATTATGGACAGAATTACATTGCCCGGAGCTTTCTTACTGGCATTTGTCGGTATCCTGCCGGGTATTGCAGAACGTTTTGGAGTTACACAGCAATTCTCTACCTTTTTTGGCGGAACCTCGTTACTGATTATGGTGGGAGTGATATTGGATACATTGCAGCAGATAGAAACACAACTATTAATGCGTCAGTATGATGGTTTGATGAAGAGTGGACGTATTCAGGGAAGACAGACTACTTCGGCAGTTCAGATGTAAAGAATTTTTTATAATACAGCAGACCCGTCTCGCCTTAGGAGAGACGGGTTTATTTTTTTTCTGATATTTGCAGTCTATGATGCTTTACAAAACAAATGAACAGGTGGAAATGATGCGGCAAAGTGCCTTACTTGTCAGTAAAACATTGACTGAAATCGCCAAAGCACTTAAGCCTGGTATCACAACTCTTTCTATTGATAAATTGATAGGCCAGTTTATCAGGGATCATCATGCAATTCCTTCTTTTTTACACTATAAAGGGTATCCTTTTAATTCGTGTATTTCTGTAAACGATGTGGTGGTGCATGGTTTTCCCGGAAATAATGAGTTGAAAGAGGGAGATATAATTTCTATTGATATAGGCGTGATACTGAATAGCTGGCATGGTGACCATGCTTATACATTTGCTATTGGTGACCCGGGAGAAGATACCATGAAGCTGATTAAAGTAACAAAGGAGTCGTTATATAAGGGAATAGAAAAAGCAGTAGCAGGAAACAGAATTGGCGATATAGCCTTTGCAATTCAAGAGCATACAGAAAAGAAAAACGGTTATGGTGTGGTAAGAGAACTGGTTGGTCATGGATTAGGTAAAAATCTGCATGAAGATCCGCAGGTGCCTAACTATGGCAAAAGAGGAAGCGGTCCAAAACTCAAAGAAGGACTTGTACTGGCTATTGAACCCATGATTAATTTGGGTAAAAGAGATGTTTATACAGAAGAGGATGGCTGGACTGTAAGAACAAAAGATGGTAAGCCATCTGTTCATTTCGAACATGATGTTTGTGTAAGAAAAGGAAAAGCAGATATTCTTTCAGATTACAGTATCATTGAGAAAGCAGAGCAGGGAAATTTAAATTTATTCACTCATCAAATAGTTCAGCCCCTCACCTGAGGGTCTGCCTGTCGGTAGGCAGGGTTTATTTTTATCAATGACTGAGAAAAAATTGATTGTAATTGGCGGCGGCGCCGCTGGTTTTTTTTGTGCTATTAATGCAGCAAGAATGAATCCGCAATTAAAAATTACACTTGTAGAAAAGACGGGTAAACTTTTGTCTAAAGTAAAAGTAAGCGGTGGTGGCAGATGTAATGTGACACATGCTTGTTTTGATATAGCGGAGATGAGTAAAAAATATCCCAGAGGTGAAAATTTTGTAAAGAAAACCTTTCACCAGTTTTTCACTACTGATACTGTTCAATGGTTTGCTGAGAGAGGAGTGACATTAAAGGAAGAAAAAGATGGAAGGATGTTTCCGGTTACTGATACGTCGCAAACTATTGTTGATTGCCTGTTGGATGAAGTGAGTAAATATGGTGTTGAGGTAGTTCTGCATGCGGAAGTGAAAAAAATAAATGTTCAACAATCAATGTTCAATGTTCAATTTTCAAACGGGAAGCACTTAGATACAGACTATCTCTGTATCGCCAGCGGCGGCTATCCAAAGTCTTCCATGTTTGCCTGGCTTACCGGATTGGGTCATTCAATCGAAGAGCCAGTTCCCTCCTTGTTCACTTTCAACCTGGCTGCGGTACAGGCAGGTATGCCAAAGCATCCAATCACAGAATTAATGGGAGTAAGTGTAGAGAATGCAAGAGTGAAAATTAGCGGTAGTAAGCTCGAGCAGGAAGGACCATTACTGATAACTCATTGGGGATTAAGTGGCCCGGCTGTATTAAAGCTAAGTGCATGGGGAGCAAGAGAATTGGCAACTAAGAATTATGATTTTAAAATATCAGTCAACTGGTTACCGAATTACAATGAGCAACAACTGACTAACAAATTTCAATCACTCCGTTTGGAAATCGCTTCAAAAAAAGTAATTAATAAAAATCCATTTGAGTTGCCAGGCAGGCTATGGGAATTTTTATTGAGGTATTCTGAAGTAAACACCGAAAGAAGATGGACAGATTTGCCTTCGAAAGAAGCAAACAAGCTGATTAAGAGTTTATGTAGTTGTGAGTTTGATGTAAAAGGAAAAACAACTTTCAAAGAAGAGTTTGTAACTGCTGGCGGAATTAAGCTAAACGAAATTGATCATAATACGATGATGAGTAAAAGAGTTCCGAATCTTTTCTTCGCTGGCGAAATAATGGATGTGGATGGAGTAACAGGAGGGTTCAACTTTCAGCATGCATGGACAAGTGGGTGGGTAGCGGCAAAGGCAATCTCAAGCCGGGTATGATTTCTCCAACAGAGCATTTAGTACCTGGAAACAGGCAGCCTATTTTTCGAATTGGGATTTTAAACGGACATAAGACCAGGCAGTGAACGGAAGCAACAATATAAGAGAAAAGTACCACCAGTTTTTTGTTATTGCATACATGATGATGATAATTGCTAACAAAAAGATTGGGTAAAAAAGTATAAGTATACCGGTGATAACTGAATCAAAATGATCGTTATCAAAGGTCATTTTTCCGATAAGTTTTTTCACCGGCCAGAAAAGTGGAAAATGTATCAACAATCCCAGCGCAGCAGGAATGGCAAGAATAATTTTGGTAAACAAGGCTGGCCTTATTTCAAGTAAATGTCTTCGCTTTCTGATGTCATCCTTAGGGATTTCAAATACAAGCTCTTTTAATTGATTTTGCAGTAGGTAATTGAATGCCTGGTGTGTTAATCCGTCGGAAGCTGAATGACTAATATCCTCTTTTTGAATAAGTTTTCCGAAATTGAGAAATACGTTCTTACCAAATTTTCTGAAAGAACTATAGTTGATGCCAACTGGTAATACTGTAAGCGGAATCCCTTCTTCCCAGGCTTTAATAGCCAGCCGGGCTGTTCCTTTTTTTAGTGGCCGCAAGTGCCATTCGTTGATGCATTTTCCTTCGCTGAAGATTGAGACAATACCATTCTTTTTAAATATAGAAATACAGACCCCGAATGTTTTATAGTTTTCTGACAGAGTTTCTGCTCCTTCACTTGTCCGGTATACCGGGAGAATTTTTAATAAAGTTAGCACCCGGCTGATCATTTTATTTTTAAAGGCATCACCCCTGGCTAATGACCAAATGGGTTGCTGAAAGAGAGTGTCAAGGATAACGGAATCTAAAAAAGAGTTAGGGTGGTTGCAAGCCAGTAACACCGGGCCTTTTATTTTCAATAGTGCTGGTTTATTGATAACGATTTTCCGGCAGAAGATACGGATAGCTAACCCGGCAATGATTTTGAGCAAACTGTACAACAAACAGAAGTTTTTGTGAATATAGGGAGAATTAGCTGATGAGTAGCAAACCGAACCTGGAAAAAGGTAGTACAAGAGATGTTAAATCAGGAGGTTGTAGCTGTGAAAAAAGTAGCAAATCAGATTGCGCCAAATCAGTTTCTTCTCAAGATTTGGCCTATCTTTGCCGCCCCGAAATAAAACCCTTCGGGACTTAAAAATGTTTGAAAATATAATTAGAAAACAACTAAACGCTGATGCACAGGAGACTGGTGCTGATCCGGTAGCTAATCCTATCGAATCAGAAGCAGCTACAGCGACAACAACTGCACCTGTTGAGGAGGCTATTGCTACGAAGCCTGCTTATGCGCCTGCAACCCCACATGATGATTTTGACTGGAGTGTTGACAGACGTAATGTTACCTCTTACTCCAAAGAAGAAAAAGAAAAGTATCACAAAGTGTATGATGACACTTTTGTGCAACTTGATGATGGCCAAATGATGAAAGGATTAGTAGTTGGTTTAACAAAAACTGACGTTGTCCTGAACATTGGTTTCAAAAGTGATGGCTTGATTTCATTAAATGAATTCCGTGACCTTCCCAATCTTGCTGTGGGTGATGAAGTGGAAGTTATGATTGTAGAAAAAGAAGACAGGGACGGACATCTGAATCTTAGCCGTCGCCAGGCCCGCATCACAAGGGCATGGGAAAGAATTGTGGAAGTACACAAAACCGGCGAAGTTATTACTGGTACTGTTACTTCTAAAACTAAAGGTGGTTTGATCGTGGATGTGTTCGGAATGGAAACATTCTTACCGGGTTCACAAATTGATGTGAAGCCTGTAACTGACTACGATCAGTTTGTAGGAAAAACAATGGAATTTAAAGTAGTTAAGATTAACGAGACTATAAAGAATGCAGTTGTATCTCACAAGGCACTTATAGAAAGCGATATCGAAGCACAGAGAGCAGAGATAATGAGCAAGCTGGAAAAAGGACAAGTACTGGAAGGAACGGTGAAGAACATCACAGACTTCGGTGCATTCATGGATCTGGGTGGCCTGGATGGTCTGCTGTATATCACCGATATTTCATGGGGCCGTATCTCTCACCCAACTGAAGTGCTGAAACTTGATCAGAAGATCAATGTGGTGGTACTTGATTTTGATGACGAGAAAAAACGTATCAGCCTTGGTTTGAAACAATTAACTCCGCATCCTTGGGATGTTCTGGCAGAGAACATTGTAGAAGGTAATGTAGTGAAAGGTAAAGTTGTAAACATTGAAGATTACGGTGCATTCCTCGAAATTCAACCGGGTGTTGAAGGATTGGTGCATGTATCAGAAATAACGTGGGCAAATACGCCTATCAATGCCAAAGAGTTCTTTAAGTTGGGTGATGAGCATGAAGCAAAAGTGGTAACACTCGACAAAGCAAGCCGCAAGATGAGTTTGTCTATCAAACAACTTTCTGAAGATCCCTGGAATGATATTGAAACAAAGTTTGCAGAAGCAAGCAAGCATACCGGCCTAGTAAAAAACATTACTAATTATGGGGTGTTTGTAGAACTGGCAGCTGGTATTGGTGGTATGATACACATCAGTGACCTTAGCTGGCTGAAGCGTTTCAACCATCCGGGTGAATACACTAAAGTTGCAGCTAACATTGATGTTATCATACTTGGTATTGATAAAGAAAACAGGAAACTGCAACTTGGACATAAGCAACTGGAAGAAGATCCATGGAATTCTCTGCAGGACACATTTGCAATCGGCAGCCTGCATGAAGG
>JANNCC010000340.1:0-23231 GCA_031386125.1 Chitinophagaceae bacterium | reverse complement strand
TGAAATCTTTTCGCTGTTGACTTTCGGTTGCTCACCTTCTGCCTTCAGCAGTTAAATAATAAACAGGTTGAGCTATCCCTCAATCTGCCCCTCTTTATTTGGGGGTGCAAAGATAGGTTTGCATAAAGTTTGAACCTAAATTTCAGCAAGTTTTATTTATCCCACCTTTATAATCAATTGATTATCAATAATATTTTTGCCTGATAATTTAATTCCCCACTCAGCCACCAATTAAAACCGGCCTAAAAAGAACTATTCGGCTGTGGTAGATTGTTATTAGTACTGCTGCCAGACAGGTTGTAAAGAGTGTAGCGGTAAAATATGATTTGCTTTTCCAAAATTTCGGGCAGGAAATTTGATTAACACAGAGTATGAAGAATATTTATAAAAAAACAGAACACATTTTTGAAAAATTCTCGTCCGCTTCCTTAAAAGTATTTGGAAGCTCCATAACTTTTATCATAGCCGTTATTATTGTATTCATTTATTTGATCAGTACACCATATAACAAGCAGCCTTTTCATTCGACTATTTATGATATTATTCTTTGTTTCACATTTCTTGGATTTTTTATTATCCAGAAAACAATAAACAAGGCTAATGCTGCACAAAACCTGAAGATTAATGAATTGCTTTCAACACATGAGCATGCAAGTAACCGTTTGGTGAATATTGAAAAGAAAAGCGAAGCTGAGTTACATGAACTTGCAAAACACTATTCGATAATAGGAGAAGAAGCTGAAAAGGAGGGGGAATTGCATACTGCAAAATCGATAGAACATATTTTAGAACGAAGCAAAGTGGAGGAAAAGGATAAACGGAAGATCAGCGAATAAATCAATCAGGCAGTAATCTTTTTTACTACAATCCTGTTACTGGTTAAATGGGTGATCAACACCGGGATAGTATCTCCTTCCTTCATCGTATCATTTTCAACATCTGTAAGTGAAAGTTTCGCCTGCATCTTATCCCCAAAGAGGTTTAAATAAACTGCATGTGGAGAAACTTTATAAACGATAGCGCCAATCTCAATTTTATTATTGAAAAACTGCAATGCTTTTTTGTATTCCGGAAAATAATTATGCGAGAAAAGTTCCGCCACAACACTATTTGGTTTTTCAAGATTCAATAACTTAAAAGCAATCGGTTCGTTCGCAGCTGTTTCCACCGGTTCTTTTTCCCATTTTGATAGTTGAATGGGGAATAAAATATAACTGTCAAATTCTTTTACAAAAAACTTTCCATCCACTATTTTCAGGTAACCTGCAAATCTGTTTTCGATAGCGGCTTTTTGTATCAATAAACTTATTGCTTCATTATGCGTAAATTTTACGTTGTACGCCGTCATCTTATCTCCCCGGTCAGATAGTTTAAGTTGAAAATTAACTACATCGCCCAACCTGTACTGATGTGGCTTTTTACCGCTATCAGCAGCATTCGTTTTACAATTAACCGACTTAAGTTTGTTGTTGTGTGAGTACTCAATCGTTGCAAACTGCTTTTCGTAGTTTACGAATGAAATTTTTCCTTTGTATAGTTGTTCAGGTGTATCCATTTGTGCTGCAAATGTAGGTGGAAGCAGAATAAATGAATACAAAAATAACGGGTTCGTTTGTTTCAGAATTCACTCCTATATTTATTATATAATTTATCTGTATGTCAACACATCATCTTGGCCGTTCCACTTTTGGCGACCTGAAGAACTCGGGCAACTTAATGACCATTGAAGAAGCTCATACTTTATTAAACGAATGGGTGCCCAACGAAAAACTCCGCCTGCACATGAAGCAGGTGGCAGCCAATATGAAAGCATGGGCTATTGAAAAAGAAAATGCTGATGACTCTACTGCATTAAAATGGGAACTGGCAGGTTTACTGCATGATGCTGATTGGGAAAAATATCCTGATGACCATTGCCGCATTATTATTGAAGAATTGGAAAAAAGAAATATTGACGCTGATATTATTCACTGCATTGCTTCACACGGCCCAAAAGTTTTTGGTGTGGAGCCGGTCAGCAAAATGGACAAGATGATTTATGCTATGGATGAACTCTCTGGTTTTATTCATGCTGCTGCCCTCATCCGTCCTACTCATTATGAAGGACTGGAAGTAAAAAGTGTATTGAAGCGATTAAAGACACCTTCCTTTGCCGCCCAGGTAAGCCGGGAAGATATAACTGACGCATTATCAAGAATTGAAGTTTCATTAGAAGAACTCGTTCAATTCATTATTGACCATCAAAAAGATGTATCGTAATTCTCCGCAGTAAAAATAATTTTAATGTTTCTTTAAACCTGCCAGATTAAACCCGGTCACAAAGCCCAGCCGTGTGTCCATTCCCTGCGTAAAGAACATTTAGTCACCAAAAAAAGATTATTATGAGAAAGCTTTACGCTTTGCTCACAGGGTGTTTATTTACCTTGTTTGCCAATACAATCAACGCAAATCCTGTTAGTCCCGACGTAGCCAATTTCACTGTTACCATCGATGCCCCCAACAACAATGTTTCTTTTACCAATACTTCCACTATTGGCAGTGAGCCCGGCATTCGCCGTGCCTTTTGGAGTTTTGGGGATGGCACCGGCCACATGACAGGGCCGTTGGAGAATACCCAGCATCATTACCAGGTGGCGGGTACCTATAACGTTTGTCTTAAAATCTACAGGTACAGACCGAACCTTGGCGATTCTGTATTATCTGCACAGATTTGCAAGACAGTGATAATCCAGACCACTTGTCAGGCTGAGTTTTTATCTCTTGCAGTAGCAGCGAACCCACTATTAAAATATTTTGTTGCCCAGCCATCACATAACCAGCATAAAAAGCCGGTGAAAGTTTGCTGGCAATTTGGCGATGGACGAGATACCTGTATTAATTATCCTGTAAGTTACACAGGTGCATATGGAGTCAGTCATTTGTATTCTCAACCCGGTAATTACAATGTCTGTGTAAGTATTCTTTATGATGGTGGTTGCCATGCACAAAAATGCCATCCGGTGCATGCAGGTGTGCCTGATAGCTGTAAAGCTGAATTTGAAAGACTTTTGGTAACACCAACAAATAATCCTCTGACTGTAGTTTACAAAGCATTACCCTGGCACAATAACAATAAAAAACCAGCGAAGATTTGCTGGCAATTCGGCGATGGCAGGGATACCTGCATCAATTATACCAATGCTTATACTGGTCAGTATAATGTTACTCATACTTACCAACATCCAAGGTTGTATGAAGTATGTGTAAAGATTTTATACTTTGGTGGATGTGAGGCCAGAAAGTGTAAACCCATTCAGGCAGGAAGACCAGATACCTGCCGTGCAGATTTTGAAAAGCTTCCTGTAACAGCCAACTACCCATTAAGAGCATACTTCAAGGCGTTACCTTCTCATAACAACAACAAAAAGCCACAAAAGATTTGCTGGAGATTTGGCGATGGACAGGATACCTGTATTAATTATCCTGCAAATTATACTGGGCAGTATGTTGTTGCGCACAATTATCAGCACAGAGGATTGTATGAAGTTTGTGTGAAGATCGATTACGTTGGTGGTTGTGAAGCCAGAAAATGCAAAGAAATTCGGATTGGAGAAAGGCCTGATAGCTGCCGTGCAGACTTTGAAAGAATTCCTTCTCCGAATGCTAATCCGTTAAGAGCATACTTCAAAGCATTACCATGGCATAACAATAACAAGAAGCCGCAAACCATTTGCTGGAGATTTGGCGATGGTCAAGATACCTGTATTAATTATCCTGCAAATTATACTGGGCAATATGTTGTTGCACACAATTATCAGCACAGAGGATTGTATGAAGTTTGTGTGAACATTTTATACGTTGGTGGATGCGAAGCAAGAAAGTGCAAAGAAATACAAATTGGTGAACGGGATAGTTGCAGCGCAGATTTTGAAAGAGGTCCAATACCTGGTACTACTCCGTTGACTGTTCGATTAAAGGCATTGCCATGGAATAATAATAATCGCAAACCTGCCCGTGTGTGCTGGGAATTTGGAGATGGCAGGGATACCTGTATCAATTATCCTGAAAATTATACAGGGCTATATTCAGTTGTACACCAATATCTCCACCCCGGCCAATATGAAGTGTGTGTAAAAATCCGGTACTATGGTGGTTGCGAAGCAAGGAAGTGTAAACAAATCGTTGTTCCTCCTCCGCAAGTTAATTGTACAGTAAGATTATTTGAAATCACTCCTTCCATTACCAGCCTGGTTCGTGGATTCATGGCTGTTCCTAATTCAAACCCCAATAGAAGGCCTGAACGTATCTGCTGGTACTTTGGAGACGGCGAGGACACCTGTATCATGATAGACCCTCAACAACCATTGCCGAATTTATATATCCGGCATACTTATCCGGCACCGGGAGTGTACAGGGCTTGTGTAAGAATCAGGTTTCAGGGAGGATGTATAGCTGAAGACTGTCGTGAAGTGGTTATTCGCCCCGCCAGTAATATTTGCGGTGGATATATGACTGATTCTCTCAGCGGTCCGAGAACATTTAAGTTCAAAGGATTCAGCATTCATAATCCGAATGACGAAGTGCTTTCCTACCGCTGGACATTTGGAGACGGCACCAGTGCTCTTGGACGTGAAGTAACACATTCCTATAACCAGGGTGGTAATTATGAAGTATGTCTTATCATTAAAACAAGACTGGGTTGTGAAACAAGAATATGCAAAACGTTAAGAGTGCCGGGTAATAATCAGCCCGCCCTGCACCTGACACCTAACCCCGTTATTAATCTATTGCATGTTGATTTCTTTTCAACCCATACTGAACAGGTGAATATTAAAATACTAAGTGGAACTGGTGTAGTGGTCAGAACTTATGTTCGAAATGTAACTGTTGGGCCGAATAACTGGAATGTTGATCTGGTCACATTAATGCCGGGTGTATATTCCTTCGTTGTTCAATCACCCAACCAACTGGCCAATGCCATATTTATAAAACTATAGTTTAACCTTTCTTACGTCAGGGCTAACACAAAAAAAAAGCCGTCTCATAATTGAGGCGGCTTTTGCATTTTAGTATACAAAAGAAGATTTTAGCTTATTACAGATGTGCCGTCTTCTATCTGCACCACATAAGCTTTCAAATCTTTTTGAACTGACGTTTTATACTTATCCGTAACCCTCTTTATCACCGAATCAATCGCATCTTCTTTTACAATATTAATGGTGCATCCGCCAAAACCACCACCCATCATCCTGGCACCAATAACTTCCGGCATATCTCTTACTGCTTCAACCAAAAAATCAAGTTCTTTGCAACTTACTTCATACTGTTCGCTTAAGCCCTTGTGTGTATCAAACATTTTTTGTCCAAAGGCCTTTATATTCCCGTTAAGCAGTTCATTACATCCTTCCTGTAAACGGATATTTTCCTCTACTACATACCGGCATCTTTTTGAAATAATTTCATCATAACTAAGACATTCTTCTATCATACTTAAAGAAACATCTCTCAGGCTTTTCACTTCCAGAAATTTCTTCTTTATCAACTCCACTCCTTCTTCACATTGGCTTCTGCGAACATTATATTCTGTTGAAGCAAGTGAATGTTTTACCTGTGAATCCAGCAAAACAATTTTATACCCATTCATATTTACCGGGAAGTACTCATACTCCAGCGAACGGCAATCCAGTTTTATTACTGAATTTTTTTTGCCAAACACACTGGCAAACTGATCCATGATACCGCATTTCACTCCGGCATATTCATGTTCGGCTAACTGTGCTATTTTAACCAACTCAATCCTTTTTATATTCAATGTAAATAATTCGTTTAATGCAAGTGCAGCAGCACACTCTACAGCAGCAGAAGAAGAAAGCCCTGCACCTAATGGAACATCGCCGTAAATAGATAATTTAAACCCCTGTAATTGATGGCCCCTTTTTATCATTTGATCAACTACACCCAAAATGTAAGTGGACCAATGCCCGGGAACAGGCTTGATGTCTGCTAATTCAACTTCAACAGATTCATTAAAGTCAACCGAGTGAAGAGAAATTTTATTACCGGCATTTTTTTCAATTGCAACATAAACAGCTTTATCAATAGCGGCGGGCAAAACATATCCGTTGTTGTAATCTGTATGCTCACCAATCAGGTTTATCCGCCCCGGCGACCTTACGATGACTGTATCCGCTGTAATATTTTTTTTTAACTCTTCCGGTACGCTGTACTTTTTTATCCCTATCATCTTTTATCTAAATATTTATTCTTTAACTCATCATACACTTTCATCATCTCATTTGATTTTCCATCGTTGTCAAAGATACGTTCCCATGTACTTAATGGCTCCCAAATGCAGGTACCTTTTCCTTTTCCATCAGGCAGTTCAAAAGCAATTTTATTTACCTCTTCTTTTTTATGTGAATATTCTACTACAATTACGTCTTTACCATAGCGTCTAACCAGGTCATTCAGGTTATCCCGCAGATCATCCAATGTACCATGCCATTTGGGATAATATGATTCGCCGATTACATCAAAATAAACTCCCCTTGCAATCATATTATCAATAAAGAAAACTGATTCGTCATTTTGCCCGCCCAACGCCACATGCAACATCATGGTAATAGTCGGATCAACAGCTTTTGTAGCAGCAGTTCCTGCATTTATCAATTGTGCAAGGCCATCGAAGTTGCTCACATTCCCTTCGGGCCAAATAATACCATGATTAATTTCATTCCCAATCTGCACCATGTCAGGAGTTGTTCCCTGATCTTTTAATTGCTGAATTACATCTTTGGTATAGTCATACACTTTCTTCTTCAACTCCTCAAACGATAATTTTCTCCAGGCAGCCGGTTTGTATTGTTTGCCGGGGTCGGCCCAGTAATCGCTGTAATGAAAGTCCAACAATAATTTCATTCCGGCATCCTTTACCCGTTTAGCCATCTTCTTTGTATTGGCCAAATCACAAAAACCTTTTTGCGGAGAATATCCGCTATCTCTTGCAGGGTCATTAAAAATTCTCAGCCGCACATAATTAAAGCCATGATCTTTTAATATTTGTATCGCATCTTTTTCCACGCCTTTATCAGAAAATTTCATCCCTCTTGCTTCCAGTTCGGGCAAAAAAGAAATGTCGGCTCCCAGCATTTTATCTACTTCCTTTTTTGTTACAGAAACAGGCAGTTGATATTTTTTATCAATCGTAATAGCAGCTACACTTTCCGCAGAAATTGTTTGAATATCTGTGCCGCCAGTCCAAAACCCTTTTGCTTTTGCTTCAAATTTTATCATCCCCGGTTTTGTACCCGACTGTATGATGACCTGGCATTTCCCATTGAATAAACTTCTTTGCCAGGCACCATCCGCACATTTATCCGGTTCATGACTGCTTGGGTCACCATTACCTACGCCAATAATTTTTCCATCTCCTTCAATGTTAAATTGAATCATATTATCAGCATCCGGTACTTCCCGGCCCTCTCTGTCCATTACACTTATACTGATAACAGTAGCATCTTTCCCATCAGCAAGGATGGTTGTTTTATATGGTGTAACAACTATGTCAACCGGCATACCTGTTGTTTGAACTTTCTCTGTAAGCCGTCTTCCTTTTTTATACGCCACCGCTTCTATTGTTCCGGGTTCATAGTTGATTGTCCATTTCAAATGACTGTTGCGGGGCATATCCTTCTTACCCTTGCTTTTTCCATTCAGGAATAATTCAACATTGTCTGCATTGGTATTTACCCAAACATCAATAGAATCACCAACGGGTTTATTCCAACCAGCTTGTTTTTCTCTAAAATTCCAATGAGGGGAAATATGCAACACATCTTTATCTGTCCACCAGCTTTGATAGTAATAGTAAATATTTTTTGGAAAGCCACACATGTCCATGATGCCGAAATGTGAATTGATATTCGGCCATTGATACGGAGTTGGTTCTCCCCGGTAATCCATACCTGTCCATACAAAACCGCCTAACCAAAAATCTTTATCCGCTGCTAATGTCCACCAGTCTTCTGCTTTGCTGGCCCACCACGGAGCTGTGATGTCCTGGTCTGGCACATAACCTCTTACTGTATCTTTTTCATACTCTCCTCTTGTGGTTACCGTACTTCCCATTTCTGTACCAATGATTGGTTGAGTGGGATGGTCACGGTGATAATCTTCCACAGCAAATTGCCGATAGTTGAAACTACGAACCGGAATTACTTCGTTGATGCCATTAAATACATTTGCCACATCAGCAGCATAGGTACAGGTTCTTGTTGGGTCTAATTCTTTTTGCTTCGCAATAAATGTTTGTGCAATTCTTTTACCAACACTGTTGGTATGTATCCAGCCTTCTTCATTTCCGATGGACCACATAAAAACAGAAGCCCTGCTTCTATCTCTTTTAATCAACCGTTCAAACTGGTTCGTGTATTCCGGGCTGCTATTGAGTAAGCGTTGCTCATCCATTACCAGCATACCGAGGCTATCACATGCATCCAGCAATTCAGGTGTTGGTGCATTGTGGCTGGTGCGATAAGCATTCACTCCCATATTCTTCAACAGCCTGATGCGATAGTATTGCAAATAATCGGGCAAGGCACTGCCCACCCCTGCATGATCCTGGTGATTATTTACACCCTGCAGCTTTACATGTTTCCCATTTAGGAAAACTCCATTGGGTTTGATATCAATACTGCGGATACCAAAGCGATGCTTTACACTATCAACTAGGTTTCCATTTTGTTTGATGATAGATACAACTCTGTATAAATATGGATCTTCTAATGACCAAAGCCTTGCACCAGTTATAACAGCAGTATGCTTTGTAGTTTCCAAGCCATTTATTACAAGAGAAAGTGATTGTTCTTTTGCCTGCACTAATTTTTTACCACTTCTGTCTGTTATATAAGTTTGAACAGTACAATTAGAAGCTGTTATTCCTTTATTTTTCACCGAGGTTTCAACGGAAACAGTAGCTACATCTCCTTTGAGGTCTGTATAGACAAAAACTCCATCCGTTTCAATATGCAGATTGCTAAATTTATTCAACCATACATGACGATAGATACCGGCCCCTTCATAAAACCATCCTTCATACTGTGAGGCATCTGCTCTTACCACCACCACATTATCTCTTCCAAAATTTATATAGTCTGTTATATCATAGCTCTCACCTACGTAACCACTTTTATTGTTCCCAAGAAAAAAACCGTTTACCCAAATGTTTGCATCCCGGAAAATTCCATCAAACTGCAATTGAAACCGCTGACCAGAATCTGCTTTAGCAACCATAAAATGTTTGCGGTACCAACCAATGCTTGTTTCAGGAAACAAACCACCCACTGGCTTATAACCATGAGCCATCACATCAAAATTATCTTTGTAAACAAATGGAAGCTCAACTGCCCAGTCATGCGGCAGGTCTAATTTTCTCCATTTACTGTCATCCAACTTTGGGTCAATTGCTGTTTTGGCTGCTGCACCAGATTTGGAGAATATATTAGCAATCGTATAGTTAAAATCTTTTTCCGCATTAGCCGCATGACCAAAATGAAATTTCCAGTCACTGTCAAAGTTTATTTTTTGTCGTTGTGCAGAGGTGAGAAGTGGCAAGCAAAATAATGCTGCAAATAAGAAGCCTGTTAGTTTCATACCAGCAAGATATTGAAGTAAGCAATATGTTTTGAGCTATCCTTAATTAAAAGCATTCATGGCAGCAGTTGGTTTGCCGCTATTGTCGAAAGCACCCAATGTGTAGCCCTGCCAGTTGTTATAAGCCTGCGGCTCCCAATAAAATACGCCGAGCCCTTTGCCACCCGAAACAGATTTTACTTTGGTGATAAGGTCGGTAAGAAATGAATTACAGGCAGCGGCCTGGTCCCAGCTCATACCTACTTCACAAATCATCACCGGCTTATCATACTGGGCCACCATATCATTCATATTAGTAAGGCACTGCGTATTCAATGTTGACCAATTAGTGGGGGTAGGATACAATGACATCCCAATAATATCCCATTTGCCGCCATTATTTTTTAACCCATCAAAAATCCAGCGGAACAAACTGTTATCATATCCATTGGAAATCTGTACAATCACTTTTATAGAAGCATCAACAGCTTTTACTGCATCGTAACCTTTATTTACCAACGCCGTGAAATTGGCCATATTGGTTGAAGCTTTACCTGTTGGCCATAGCATGCCGTCGTTCGTTTCATTACCTACCTGCACCCACTCAGGTGTTATGCCGTTTGTTTTCAACGTACTGAGTACATTAAATGTGTGATTGTAAACTGATGTTTGTAGTGTTGCAAAATCCTGTGTGGCCCATGTGGCTGGTTTATTCTGTTGTCCGGGATCGGCCCATGAGTCGCTGTAATGAAAATCAATCATAATTCGCATACCAAGTGCTTTGGCCAATACATCTGCTGTATTATTCCAACCACCTGCGGGATCTACCCACACTCTTAGCCTGATGGAATTCATACCAAGGTTCTTCAATATCTGAAAGCAATCCTGTGCAGCACCAGCACTGTTATAAAATAATTTTCCTGCTCCTTCCATTTGGGTTAGCCAGCTTATATCTGCACCTTTTGCAAACTGGGTATTTACCGGAGGTACAGGTGTTCCACCTCCTCCATTGTTATTAGAACTTGATTTATTACAGGCTATTGCTGCAATAAAAAAAAGGGAGAGAATTTTATTCTTTGTACCGTTCATTTGTTTAAAGCAAATAGTTAATTCGTTTATTATAATAATTCAAAAGCGACTGCTTTTTTCAAAACAGCCGCTTTTGCGAAATTTATTTGCTTTGAGAAAATTAGTTTTTCCTTATTGTATAGCTGTAATTGCCAGCAATGCCAATATTCAATACAATGGTATAGTTTCCTGCTAAAGCAATCGGAATATTAGTTCCATTATAGTCAGGCTTGTTATCACGAACCACACCCGGCGGATTATGATTATCACCAAAATTTTCAGCCCAGTCATTGTTCGCTCTGAATTTTAACTCGCCTGCAGTCAGATTGGCTGTAATAGCCCATGAACCATCTGCCGGATTAAAAGTCATTGGAGTACTTGCTCCCCAGCCGCCCGGAGTTGCATCACCAATAATTCCCCAGGTATTAATTTTATAATTAGACCATGTCATATTCTGTGTATTTGCCCTGATCAAAAAAACTCCTGCTGTTTGAGCACCAAGTGTAAGATCACCAGCCGGGCTTGCAAGAGTATTAGGCCCAGTTCCTGCACCAAAATCACCGGCACCCCAATTGTCTCCTTTCACCATTTTAAAAGGATGGGTTGGGCCATCTGTAAAGTTGATATAACCTTCATAATTTGAGCCCCCGCCTGCACCAGCAGATTTATCAACGATCTTTGGGGCTGTACCGGGATTCCATCCCTGGTAATTGCCAGCAATATATAATGCCTGAGGAAAAGTATAATTAACTATATCAAGGTATGCTGTTACAACAATATTTGTAATAATGTTTGAATAAATAGGTGCAACGCCTGAACCAACATCTGCTTTCAATCTTGCATGTATAGCAGATGGAACACCGAAGGGAATAATGTCGAGCATTTTTGCATTGAAATCACGAACGGTAATAGTTCTGGAGAGCTGAGAGCCAATCGTCATCTCTGCACTAGCGGCTGCAGCAAAGTTGCTTCCAGCCCTGCAGAACTGTATCGTGTAAGTAACAGCTGCTTTGTAACCGAAATCTGCAGCGTTCCAGAAAAAAGTACCAGGAGTGCCGCCCAAATTAGATGATGCATTGGCCTGTAGAAGCACAATAGTTGGATTTGAAATGGAAGTGTTGAATTGAAGGGGCCCTCCGGGATTAAGGTATGCCTTTACTTCCTCTTTCACACATGATGACAACAAAACACCTGAAGTCAACAAAAGCAGAAATGATTTTTTTAATGTTGTTTTCATAATTCAAATTTTTATAAGAATAGAAAATATTCTGTTTATTATTTTATCAATTATTAATAGCCTGGGTTTTGAACCAGGTTAGGATTAGCTACCAGATCTGCTGCCGGAATCGGATACAAATTACGATGATTTCCCACTGCCTGACCACCTGCAACACCACCTTTCCATGCCCACAGGTATGTGCCAGTTGTAAATTGGCCATAACGTATAAGGTCGGTGCGCCGGGTTGCTTCCCAGTATAATTCCCTTGCCCTTTCATCCAAAACAAATTGCAGGGTTAATTGGCCTGAAGTGATATTGCCTGAAGCATTACCATAAGCTCTTGTCCGGAGCAGGTTTATATAATTTAGAGCAGTAGATATATCGCCGCCACCGCCACCACGCAATACTGCTTCAGCATAAGTAAGATAAATTTCAGCAAGCCGGAACATGGGATAATCTGTATCAACCCAGGTTAGATTAGAACCATTGGCCCCGGTTGAAGTTACATTTCTGTATTTTACGATACCATACCCATCTGTACCGGTTGAAATATCATTGATATCAAGGTTTTGTCCGCTGGTATAGAAATTCATCCTTGCATCACCAGCAGGGCCTGCGAATTTTTGTACAAACTGTTTTGTAGTACGGAGACCACCCCATCCAAAATCTACCCCATGTGAAGATGGACTCATAGAACCTACTATTGGTGCATGAACCAAATATGTAGTACCACCCCATGTTCTGGTTTTGTTGCCATCAAAAGTTACCGGAAAAATCATTTCACTGGTTGAAGTGGTATTGTTATCAGCTAAGAATAGATATCTATAAGTAGGCACCAAAGAATAACCCGCCACTCCAGTAACCTTATTACAATATGTAACAGCTTCTGTATATTTTGAAGCTCCTGTATATACTTCAGCATTTAAATATAGCTTGGCAAGCAATGACCATGCAGAAGAAGCATCCACCCTTGCATACTCATTTGTCTTGGCCGGTTTCAATAATGTTTCTATAGCTTTTAATTCAGATTCAATGTAGTTAAACAGGTTAGTTCTTGAAATCTGTTGAGGGAGAAATGCACCAATGGGATCATTCTCAGTAACAAATGGCACATTACCAAAAAGATCAAGTGCATGATAATAACATAAAGCCCTTACATACCTGGCCTCAGCCCTGAAGTAAGCTATCTCCGTTGCATCAGCACCGGTAATATTTCTTGAACTTAATTTATCCGGAGTGCTTTCTCTGATGAATTCATTACTCAGGGTGATCTGAAAATAAATACGGCTATAGATGGCTCTTAAAAACACATCACTAGATCCCCAGGTCATAGTATGAAAATCACGGATCGTAGCATCGTTCCAGCCAATTACTGCCTCATCAGTAGATAATTCCTGTGCTTGCCAGTACTGGCGCAGATAACTGGAAAAACCTTCATCTATTCCGCTGATATCTCCGTTTCCATCCGGACCGGAATTACCGGTGGTTGAAAATCCTGCATATACTTTTGCAAGCACTGATTTATAACCTGACAGATCCTTATAAACTGATACGCCAGTTACATCATAAAAAGGTGACCTGTTAAGATCTTTGGTGCAGGATGTAAGCAATAGGGCTGATATTGCCAAAAACCCGATTGATTTAAAAAATTTATTTCTCATTTTGGAAGCTTTTATTTTTTTAAATACGTTTATTTTAGAAATCAAGACTAAATCCTAAAGAAAAAATTCTTGGCCGTGGATAAAAATTATTATCAATACCACCGGCAATCTCCGGATCCAATCCTCTGTATTTTGTCAGTACGAATACATTCTGAACGTTAAAATTGGCCCTCAGGTTGACCTTGTTATTCATTACCTGTCCAAAATCATAACCAATAGTCAAATTGTCCATTCTTAAGAAAGTGGCATTTTCAAGATAGTAATCAGAAAAATATTGATTATTCTGAAATCCCGTTTCCTGATAATTGCGATGCACATTGCCCAGATAATTCAAAGAGTTTGTACGAAATACACCATTACTTGCAAACACATTATTGTACATGTAATTGCCAATCTGTGAACGCATTACCGTAGAAACTGTCCAATGATTACAAGTTACCGAAGTAGAAATGCCAATCATATGGTTAGGCTCGGGAGATTTGTTTCGGTAATAATCGTTGTTGTTTATGATGCCGTCCCCGTTCCGGTCAACATACAATCCTTCTATTGGTTTATTTGCATTATCATAAACCTGCTGAAGCAGATAATAGGAAGAAGGCCTGTAACCCACTGTGTGAATTTGAACCGTGTTACCTACGCCTCCTGAAATTCCGCCGGTTAAGACGCCCTGGTAAGAAGGATCGTTTACTTTGGTCAGCTTGGTAATTTCATTGGTGTTCCAAGTATAGTTGACACCAAGTTCCCATGTCATATTTTTCTTTTTGATCACAGTTGCATTTAAGGCAAGCTCAATACCATTGTTATCCATATTACCAACATTGGTGAGAATGCCATTGGTAAAATTAGTACCAACCGGAACCGGGATAAAGTTGATAAGGTTCTCGGTCTTTTTATTATAGTAGTCTGCACTGCCGTTTATACGGCCACCTGCAAATCCAAAATCGAATCCTACGTTAAAGGTGGTAGATGTTTCCCATTTAATGTTGGCATCATAACCATTGGGGCGATACACCTGATAAAACTGATTGCCAAACTGGTATTGTGCCGTTTGGGTTCCCAGCGTATAGATTGGAATATATGGATAATCTCCGCCTATTTCCTGTTGACCGGTTTCTCCATAGCCTATTCTAAACTTCAACTCAGAAAGTACTTTACCCGGATTTTTTTTAAAGAAAGGTTCATCAGTGACCCTCCATGCAAAAGCCACCGATGGAAAAATTCCCCAACGGTTATCCTTGTTAAAACGAGAGGATCCGTCACGGCGGATATTTGCTCGCACTAAATAACGTCCCATCAAATTATAATCTAACCTGCCGAAGAAAGAGATAAGGGTGTTTTGTGTTTTGAATGGGAAAGGTGCTGCGGGAGCAAAAACTGTTCCGTTGGCTCTGTTGTCTGAAAAATTAGGGCTCTCCCGTATAAAATCCTGGTAGCCATAACCTGCCATCGCCTCAATCCGGCTTTTTAGCTTCTTTATATCCTTTCCATAATTCACAAACATCTCAAGGATCTTATTATTCTTTGTTTGTTCATATTGATTTTTAACACCGCCTCTTATATAAGCCATCGCTGCAGAGTCAGGAATATTGAGGGTACCCTCTCCTTTTGAATGATCTATTCCAACATTCACATTAAAACGCATAGCACGGAAAAATGGTAAGGTGTAATCCAGTTGAAGATTGGTGACGAACCTGCTTACATTGCTTTTATCTTCTCTTAGGTTCAGCAATCCCATTGGATTTCTTGGAGCCAACCCGTCAGGTTGATTATTATTGAGCCACTCAAAGTAACCGCCAAAGCGGCTATCTGAACGATTTACCGGTTTTGTAGGATCGAAAAATGCTGCACTTCCGATGGCACCTTCGTTGGCAAAATTAGTATTGGTGAATGAACCTTTGAAACTGAAATCAACCTTCAGCATTTTATTCAGCAAGATCGGATTGATGTTTAAAGCTGTAGATATCCTTTGCAGGTCACCCGTTCTCAATGTACCATTTTGCTTCAAATATCCTAAAGAAGCCCGGTAAGGAAATGACCCGAGACCACCTGAAAGTGCAATATTATTATCTGACCCGAAAGCTTTCCGGTAAATCAGGTCTTGCCATTTCGTATTGTCTGTTCCTAATAATGCTTTTTGAGAATTATTTCCTTTCCCGTTTATAAGTGTCTTGAATTCATCTGCATTCATCATATCCACTTTATCGCCAACTACGGCCAAAGAGTTTTGAGTGCTGAAACTAACTTTCAGTTTCCCGGATTTTCCTTTTTTGGTTGTAATAATTATAACACCATTGGTTGCCCGGTTACCGTAAATGGAAGTAGCCGATGCGTCTTTCAGAATATTAAATGATTCAATATCATTAGGGTTGATCAAGGCTAATGGATTTGCTGCTCCTGAAATACCACTTTGCTGATCCACCGGTACCCCATCAATAATGATAAGCGGGGCATTGCTGGCTGATAAGGAAGAAGTCCCCCTTACCCGAATCCGGCTACCGGCTCCCGGCGCACCACCGCCTGTTGTGATCTGCACGCCGGCTACTTTACCGTTAATCAATTGTTCCGGCGAAGTTAGTGGGCCTTTTACAAAATCTTTTGAACTGATAGTTGCAATAGAGCCTGTCAGATCTTTTCGCTTTACAGTACCATAACCTGTTACGACTACTTCATTCAAGGTTGTATTCGTTACAACGAGTGAAACATCAATTGAAACTTTTCCTTCGATGGATATTTCCTGTGTACCAAAACCAACGGATGAAATCACCAGTGTTGTTGTTCCGGATGGAACTGAAAGACTGAATGAACCGTCAGCAGTTGTTTGGGTTGCATTTTTTGTACCTTTTACAGACACAGTTGCACCGGGAACGCCTGATCCGTCTTTTGAGTCAGTTACTTTTCCGGTAATTACTTTAGTTTGGGCAAAAGATACCTGGCATATGAGTACCAGGATAATAAAGCCAGCGGCCTTAATTAATTTTTGGAGGGACATAAGCAATCATTAAATGTTAAGCAATCAAATTTCAAGCACACATTACTATATAAGAAGCAATCAAATGTGTATTAAACACACAATGTTAATACTATTTTAAATTTTACCAAATTTTATTTTGTCTTCCGCAGGTAATATTTTTTCTTCTGGCCAATTAATTTCTTATTATTTAAGTAATTCCCTAAGGTTCAATGTGAAACGTAAAACAATCCCGGTCTAACCGCCATCCCGATTGGAAGAGTCCCGGCAAATCAGCTTCGGTTCAAGCACAATTTTTTGCTTTATTTCACCTGTACCTTCCCTTTTTTCTATCAGCTTAATCAGCAGTTTAAGTGCCGACTCCCCCATTAATATTGTTTGTTGATCTACTGTTGAAAGAGTTGGAGTGATGTGCTCTCCAAATTGTTCGTTGGCAAAACCAACTATTCCAAATTCCGCCGGTACTTTAATACTCCGTTCTTTCAGTTCTTTCATTACACCCAGGGCTGTAAAATCTTCGGTTGCAAAAATGGCATCCGGAGGATTGGGTAATGATAAAAGATAACGGGCACCATCTCTTCCGGATTCTATAGAAACATTTCCATTGTAGATATATGATTCATCAGCATCCAGATTATTGGCCTGCAAAGCCTCTTTATACCCCCTTACTCTTTCAGAAAAATTTTTTAGATGCACTGGCCCTGTTATATGGGCAATTCTCTTGTATCCATTACTGACAAGGTGTTCCGTGGCGATATATGCACCTTTATAGTCATTAATTTCTACGGAGTCAATACCAAGGTCATCCTTAGACCTGTCAAACAAGACAATTGGGATTTTCCTTTTTTTTATTTGCTCAAAGTGTGAGTAATCAACAGTGCCTTTTGCCAGGGAAACAAGGATCCCATCAACTCTTGCTGATAAAAAAGTTTCTATACCTTTTTCTTCATACTCGCCAGATTCATTGGACTGGTACAATAGTACGTTATACCCGTTTAAGTTGGCAATGCTTTCTATGCCATGCACAACGGAACCAAAAAAATTAATTTCTGCACTCGGGATAATAACGCCTATCAAATGTGTCTTACCGAGGCGAAGAGAAGAAGCAACCCCGTTTCTTTTGTAATTAAGTCGTATTGCAGCAAGGCTAACTGATTTTTTGGTTTCATCGCTGATGCGTGGATGATTGCTTAATGCACGGGATACTGTAGCTGTAGTTGTATTTAACTCCTTAGCAATATCAGCTATAGTGGTTTTATAACTCATTTTATTTTTGCGCAATCGTTTACACAATTATACTAAAGTTTTTTATTCCTGCTAAAAAAAATAGTTTTGGGCACATTAGTCACTGAATTTTGACAAGTACTGGCTAAGCCAACTAATGCCTTTTATATAAAATTATCAACTGCAATCGTTTGAGGATTGTAATAGTCATTCCGATACATGACCTTTATTATCAATAACTAACGAAACCTGCTGTCATGCTACTTCAACGATTTTTTGTCTATTTATTATTGTGTTCGTCGTTGGGTGCCTCAGCCCAGATCAACCCCTGGAAAATTACTGCCACCACTATCGACCCCTCAAACTATTACGGCATCACCGTAGCCAATGGTATGATTGGTATTGTATCAGCCCCAGAACCTTTTAAAATAAAAGATGTAGTGCTGGCTGGGGCTTATGATTTATATGGTCGTGGAAGAGTAAGCAATTTCCTGCGCAGTTTTAATTTGTTGAATGCCACATTGGAGATTGATGGAAAAAGAATTGATGGAAAAAATACAACCAATCTGAAACAGGAACTGGATATGCAGCATGCCAGCTTCACCACTTCATTTGATTATACTGATAAGGCTACCGTTTCCTATACTTATTATTCATTGCGTCAGCTTCCTTTTACTGTATTGATGGATATAACCGTTACTGCAAAAAAAGATATTACTATAAACAGCAGCAGTGTGATGGAAGCCCCGGATGCACTAAAAGATGTACAGAATTATTATAATGAAATTGACAGGCCGCATGTTGTTATCAGTCTACTCACTTCATCCGCTAAAAGCCCAACCGGAAAATTGCTGATGTGTGCTTCCAATACTTTTTTATTTCCTGAACATCATGGACAAGAGCCACGGGTGATACATGAAATGTGGGACAACAATATGCACCTGATGAAATTCAGCCGTCAACTAAAAGCCGGTGAAACCTACCGCTATTCCATTGCCGGTTCGTCCATCACTTCTGCCCATCATGATGACCCGCTGAATGAAGCAGAACGTTTAACTATTTATGCCAAATTAGAAGGCCGTGACAGGTTATTAAATTTTCATAACAAAGAATGGGATGAACTTTGGAAAAGTGATATCGTAATAGAAGGTGATGCTCAAAGCCAGCAGGATGTACACAGTATGCTCTATCATTTATATTCTTTTACAAGAGAAGGCACCGCTTTGTCCCCATCTCCTATGGGATTGAGTGGCCTGGGATACAACGGTCATGTGTTCTGGGATACCGAATTATGGATGTATCCTGCAATTTTGGTATTGCATCCGGAACTGGCAAAGAGTATGATGGAGTATCGTTATCAACGATTGGAAGCGGCCAAACGAAATGCGTTCAGCAAAGGATTTAAAGGAGCGATGTACCCATGGGAAAGTGCTGAGACAGGTGTGGAAGAAACGCCGGTGTGGGCATTGAGCGGACCTTTTGAACATCATATTACAGGATGTGTTGGCATTGCTGCCTGGAATTATTACTGTGTAACACAGGATAAAAGCTGGCTGAAAGAAAAAGGCTGGCCGATACTTTCTGCTACTGCTGATTTTTGGGCAAGCAGGGTAGAAAAAAATGGTACTGGTAAGTATGATATTAAAAATGTGGTAGCTGCTGATGAGTGGGCCGAGAATGTTGACAATAATGCTTTCACCAATGCCGCTGCAAAAGCAAATCTTCAATATGCCACAGAAGCTGCAAAGATTTTAGGAATAACCCCAACTGCTGACTGGATGATGGTGGCAAATAATATTCCTATACTTAAAATGGAGAATGGAGTTACAAAAGAACATGTTGCTTATAAAGGAGAAGGAATAAAACAGGCAGATGTAAATCTATTATCATATCCACTAAAAGAAATTACAGACCCTCAGCAAATCCGCAAAGACCTTGAATATTATTCCATCAGGATACCCAATGAAGGAACCCCTGCAATGACACAGGCTATTTTCGCTTTGCTATATGCAAGGCTGGGTGATAACGATAAAGCATGGTATTGGTTTAAGGATGCTTATGTGCCCAACCTGAATCCTCCGTTCCGGGTGATTGCAGAAACAAAGGGTGGTACCAATCCCTATTTTGCTACTGGTGCCGGTGGCATTTTACAAAGTGTGATGATGGGTTTTGGAGGATTGGAAATAACCCCGAAAGGTATCATCCAGATAAAATCTGTGCTGCCTGCACAATGGAAAAGCCTGACTATTAAAGGTGTGGGGCCGGAAAAGAAAACGTTTGCGGTGGGTAAATAACCTGTTTAACTACCCTGTTTCAAGAACCCCGGTTTATTCAATATAGAATAATAAAATTAACTTACCGTCGTAAAATTGACTGCCTGAAAAAGATTGCTGCCATATTTTTTTTACTACTTCTTTCCTTCAACTGGATTGGATACCGCTGGGTAATGAACCGGATGCAGCACCGTGCAGACCATCAATTAGAAGCCCGCCTGGATGTGAATGATTACAACGAAGCATCCCTGATAGAATTAAAAGTACCTCTTGATTTACCATATCAGAATGATTGGGAAGATTTTGAACGCTACGATGGAGAAATCACTGTGGATGGCCAGCATTATAAATATGTAAAACGTAAAGTGCAGGATGGAATGCTGGTGTTGAAATGTATTCCTAACGAAAGCAAACACCGCATCGAATCTGCCAGAGACCAGTTTTTTCAGTTAGCGAATGATTTACAAAACAATGATGGTGCAAAAAAATCAGAGGCTCCAAAACATCCGGTTGCAAAAAGTACCATTACTGAATGTGAGGAGTTTTCCCTGCTTACTCTTGCAACAATTTCTTCTGCTATTGCAAAACAACAAATAAACGGTAATAAGAATTGTATCGTCACCCGTCCGCACAGCAGCCCCGAACAACCGCCTGAAGCATAAGTCTACTGATTACTTATCACTGCTGTATTGCAACAGCGGCATTTCCTTTTTAACTTATACTATTTCAAATGAAATCTATACTGGCCGTTGCCATGATGTGTTTATTCATCACATCCTGTCAGCAAAAAAAATATATAAAATTTACTGCTGACCCTGTATTGTATTGTAAAACAGTAAAGCACCTGAACAATGTGGTGCTGGAAAATAATTTTCCACCGATGATTGCCAGCCGCAATTATGTGTATGCCAATATTGCCGCCTACGAAGTGATGGTGCTTGGAGATAATCGTTTTCAAAGCCTGGCAGGACAAATCAAACACCTGCCTGTATTTCCCGGCATTGATACTGCCGGTGCAGATTTAAACTATGCAGCTCTGCTGGCTTTTTGCAAAGCAGGTGAAGCGGTTACTTTTCCTGAAGGCAGTATGCAGAAATATGTTGACCAGTTAGATTCCATTGCATCAACAGCACATATGAGCAGCGAGATGAAAAAAGCTTCCCGCATAGTGGCAGATTCTGTTGCCAATCATATTCTGCGGTGGAGTAAGAAGGATAATTATTTGCAATTGCGAACAGCAACAAAATTTACCGTAACAGAAGAAGAGGGCCGCTGGGTACCCACACCACCGATGTATGCTCAGGCCATAGAACCGCATTGGATGGAAATGCGGCCCATGGTAATGGACAGTGCTTCCCAATTCAAACCTTCAGCACCGCCTGTGTATAATGTCAAGAATAAAAGCAACGAATACTATCGCTATCTCACGGAAGTGAAAAATATTGGTGATAGTTTAACTGACGAACAAAAACATATTGCCGAATTCTGGGATGACAATCCTTTCAAGATGAATGTAACAGGACATGTGATGTTTGCCACCAAAAAGTTTTCACCCCCTGGACACTGGATGAATATAGTGGGCATCGGTGCACAAAAAGCAGGGGCTGATTTTTCAACCACTGTTGCTGCGTATGCCCAAACATCAATTGCATTGTATGATGCCTTCATCAGTTGCTGGGAAGAAAAATTCAGGAGTAATTATGTGAGGCCCGAAACAGTCATTAACAAATACATCACAGCTAACTGGCAACCGTATATTCAAACACCACCATTTCCATCACATACCAGCGGCCATGCTACCATTTCGGCAGCGGCGGCTGAAACAATGACGCATTGGTTTGGTGATAATTTATCTTTTACCGATACTTCATCTTTAGAATTCGGAATTAAAAGCCGTGAAATAAAATCTTTTCGGCTGGCTGCAAAAGAAGCCGCTATGTCAAGATTATACGGTGGCATCCATTATCGCTTTGACAACGAACATGGAACCGAAGCCGGCACCCGGATCGGGGAGTTTATTGTACAACGGTTAAAATTTAAAAAATAATTTTAATGAAACAAGTACTACAAAGAATAAGCATTGGTTTAACAATGTTGATGATGATAAAAACTGCTTCGGCACAAACCGATATTGACGGTGTTATGATGGAAAAAAATGTCTTCTGCATCGGGCCCATGGCCGGACATAGTAGCTGGAAAAATTATTGGGAAGGAACCTTGAAGAGAGAAAACCTTAATCTCGGAAAAGTTTCTACAAGTATGTATAGCATTATGGGAAACTATGGTATTACTAACAAGCTAAATGTAATGTTCGGTTTACCCTACGTAAAAACAAAAGCTTCTGCCGGACAGCTAAAAGGAATGAACGGAATACAAGACCTTTCTTTTTGGGTGAAATGGAAAGCATACAGTAAAAAAATCGGGCAGGGTCGCCTGTCGTTATTTGCTATTGGGGGTTATTCATTACCGGCTTCTGATTACACAGCAGATTTTTTACCCATGTCCATTGGATTAGAAAGTAAAAATTTATCGCTGCGTGGAATGGTAGATTATCAAAGAGGAAGTTGGTTTGGCACTGCATCTGCCACTTATGTAAGAAGAAGCAATATTGAAATTGACAGAACGGCTTACTACACTACAGAAATGCATTATAGCAACGAAGTAGAAATGCCAGATGCAGCCTCATATAACATCAGGTTGGGCTATCGCAATAAAGGAGCTTATGCAGAAGCAATACTTGACGACTGGAAAACATTGGGTGGCTTTGATATGACCCGAAACAACATGCCTTTTGCCAGCAATGAAATGAATGCAACGAGAATTGGTTTCAATTTTAAATACCCGATGCCGTTTTTGCCACAATTATCCGTAACAGGAAATATTATGACAACGGTGGCCGGAAGAAATGTGGGACAATCAACCGGGTTTAATGCCGGTGTGTTTTATGTAATTGATTTGTCTAAAAAAGAAATAATTAATAAATAAAATCAGAGAAGATTGCTTCGGCTTTCCCTCGCAAAATAATTATAATGAAAAAGTTAACTATACTATTTCTGTTTGCAGTTGCGGCACTGCTTCACTCCTGCTCAAAAGATATTACAGAAAGCAATCTTGAGTTTGCTGCACTGAAACCAGCTTCGCTTGATATTAATGCGGGCATATGGAAACCTGTTTTACTAACAGGGCCAACAGAATTTCCGGTGGCGGCT
>JANNCC010000116.1:0-8070 GCA_031386125.1 Chitinophagaceae bacterium | reverse complement strand
CATATTGCCGAGTACATCTCTAATTACTCCATCCTTGCCGCTGCCATCCATACCCTGTATCACCACCAGTACAGAGTGTTTGCCTTCGGCGAAAAGAAGGTTCTGTAATTCGTCCAGTTCTTCCAGTATCGCTTCTGTCTTCTTTTTGGTTTCAGTTTTATCCAATTCCTTTGGTGCTCTGGTTGAAATTTCACTTAATTTAATCTGATTCATAAATTATTTATTGAAAGAATGATGACGCAATATACTACTTCAGCCAATCTGGCAAATTGGCAAAAAAATAGGGTTGTCTGATTTCATTTTAAGACCTTTACACCTCTTTATGAGCAATAAGTTTATCAGCTGGGCTATTTTTATTATTCTTTGTATCATCTGGGGTAGTTCTTTTAAGCTAATGCATGACAGTCAGCAAGGGTTATCTGCAGCACAAATAGCAGCACTCCGTATTTTTTCCGCCGGGCTGGTATTTATTCCCTTTGCATTTTTTCATTTTTCAAAAATTCCAAAAAATAAACTGGGTCTGGTTATCCTCAGTGCTGTCTTTGGAAATCTGCTTCCTGCTTTTCTATTTGCCGAAGCCATTACTAAACTTGACAGTTCACTGGCGGGCATACTTAATTCTCTTACCCCAATCTGTGTAGTGGTAATCGGAATTTTCTTTTTTAAGGATAAAATAAAAACTCAGAAAATTGTTGGAGTGCTGACAGGTTTTCTGGGATTAGTATTGCTTATTGTGTTACCGCTGGTATTGGAAAAAAAAGGTATGAGCCTTGATAACCTGAGCTATACTTTGCTGATTGTGCTGGCCACTTTCCTATATGGCATCAATGTAAATATGGTAGGCCATTATTTAAAAGGCCTTAATCCCATTCATATAGCTACAGTTTCCCTTGCCTTTATGACAATCCCGGCGGGTATTATCCTCTGGCAGCAAGAATTTTTAGATATCAACTTCAATGACAAAGCTGTGCAGGATTCTATCTGGGCCTCTGCCGGTCTGGGAGTTGCCGGAAGTGCTATTGCCACCGCATTATTTTATATCCTGGTAAAAAGAGCCGGCATTTTATTTGCCTCTCTGGTTACCTATGGTATTCCTTTTATCGCTTTGCTATGGGGATTCCGGGACGGAGAAAAAATAACCTGGGTGAAACTATTTTGCCTTGGCATCATTCTGCTTGGCGTTTACCTGGCCAACAGGCCCGATAAAAAAGAAAGCAACACTGTTTAGATGTTGCTTTCAGAAAATTATTTTCAATTACTATACCGACATTATCTCTTTCTCTTTTGATGCCAGGTGTTTTTCAACGACAGAAGTATATTTATCAGTTACCTGCTGCACTTCCGCTTCTGCATCTTTAGCAGCATCTTCACTCAAACCATTTTTTTCTAATTTTTTGATATGCTCAATAGCATCTCTGCGGATGCTGCGGATGGCCACTTTAGAATGCTCTCCTTCCCCCTGGCATTTTTTTACCAGTTCTTTCCTTCTTTCTTCAGTTAGTGGTGGTAAAAAGAGGCGGATAAAATTGCCGTCATTCTGTGGGTTAATACCAATATTAGCAGCAATAATTGCCCGTTCAATCGGTTGCAGCATATTTTTTTCCCAGGGTTGGATGCTGAGTGTCCGGGCATCCATTGCACTAATGTTTGCCACTTGGTTAATGGGCATCGGTGAGCCGTAGTAGTCCACCTGAATGCCATCCAGCATTTGTGGATTAGCTTTCCCAGCTCTTATCTTAATCAATTCAGTTTCGAGATGATTGATTGCTTTGTTCATGTGATCATCTGCCACAGCAATAATTGATTCAATATCTTCTGTCATAATATTTTTTTAAAATCCCGGCTCCGGGCATATCTCCATTAGTCTGACGGCAAATCTAAGGAAACAGATGTATCCAAAAAAAATGCCTCCTTTCGTTTGAAACGAGGCCGGGGCTATTAACTATTTAAAGTACTATTAGTTTTTTTCAGCTGCCCGTGTCTCTTTTGTCAGCTTAAGAACTTTTGAAGTAGTTTTTAACTCGGTGACACCATCCATACTTTTGGCAATTATCATGGTGCGACGGCGTCGGTAATAGTATAAAAAGCCTAATCCTGTAAAGGCAAGTACAAGCATAATAGAGAGCAATGAAGTGCTGCCCAGTGACCTTCCAAACCAAGCCAGCAAGATAAACCCAACATTAATACTTACACAGATAAGTGTAACAGCAGCATGACCCAATCCCCTGTCGAGCAGTAAATGATGAACATGGTTGCGATCCGGGGTAAACGGTGATCTGCCATATAAAATACGGATACTGAACACACGGAGTGTATCCAGCAACGGCACTATAAGTATGGCGAAGCCGATAGCTACAGAAGAAGTAAGCGGTATTCCTACTGAAGGCTCATGTGCCACATTGATAAACTTAATAACAAGAATTGAGTTAATAAGACCAATCATCAATGAGCCTGAGTCCCCCATAAATATTTTGGCAGGGTGATGATTGAATATTATAAAAGCAACCAGGCTGCCAGCCATCGAAAACGACAGTAAAGCATAAGCCTGCATATTTATAGCAAAGAAATAGGAGCCAAAAACCAGCATGCTAAGGATGCCGAGGCTGGCAGCAAGACCGTCAATCCCATCAATCAGATTAAAGGAATTAATAACTACAATGATAGTGAGATAAGATAATGCTAATCCGAAACCTTCCGGCACCTGTTCAAAGCCAAAAAGACCGTACATACTATCTAACCGTATGCCACCGAGATGAATTAAAATAGAGGCGGCGATTATCTGGCCAATAAATTTTTTAGTGGCGGATAAAATCATCAGATCGTCCTTAAGACCGAGGAAGAAAATCACAATTGCGGCAGCAAAAAAGTATTGAAATTCAAAATTAAACTGACCCTGTATAGAAAGAAGAGAGGCGAGAATAAAGCCAGCAAAAATTCCTACTCCGCCCAAAGAAGCCACCAGCCGGGTATGCACTTTTCTCTCGTCTGGAATGTCATAAAGTTTCTTCTTCTCAGCCACCTGCAACACCACCGGGATAGCCAGAAAGGTGATTATAAATGAAACAGAGGCTGTCAATAATACATCAAGCATCTAAGCAGCTTTTAATATGGTACAAAAATAAGCGTTACCCTACTGGTTTTCGTTTAATTATTTACTCATTTAGTGTACGACGACATTAAATTTATGTAAACTACAGGATGACTTGAATTTGTTAATAGATTGATTAATCCGGATAAGTTTTGTATTAAAAAAGATTGCACTTTTGCAGCGAAACCCGGATTTTGAACCGACAAGATACAAAAAGTTTAAAAAGAACCTATTTTTTATGGCTGAACTCACTGCAATCGCTTCACAAATAAGACGAGACATAGTTAGAATGGTGCATGGTGTAAATAGCGGACACCCAGGAGGTTCGTTGGGCTGTGCAGATTTTTTTACTGCCTTGTATTTCAAAGTAATGAAGCATAACCCTTCATTTAATATGGATGCAGTGAATGAAGACGTATTTGTACTATCCAACGGTCATATATCACCAGTTTTTTATTCAACACTTGCCCGTTCTGGTTATTTCGATATAAAGGAATTGGCTACTTTTCGTAAATTAAACTCAAGGCTTCAGGGCCACCCCGCCACTCATGAACACTTACCTGGTATCCGCATTGCCTCGGGTTCATTGGGGCAGGGAATGAGTGTAGCCATCGGTGCTGCCTTAACCAAAAAATTAAACAGGGAAAAAAATCTCGTTTTCTCGTTGCATGGTGATGGCGAACTGGACGAAGGACAAATTTGGGAAGCAGTAATGTTTGCTGCCCATAATAAAGTAGATAATCTTATCTCTACTATTGATTGGAACGGCCAACAGATTGATGGCCCAACAGATAAAGTATTGAGCCTGGGAAATATCCGGGAGAAATTTGATGTTTTCGGCTGGACTACCTTAGAAATGAATGGAAATGATGTAGATGATGTGGTAGCTACATTAGAAAAAGCAAAATCTTTAACAGGGCAGGGAAAGCCCATTGGTATAATGATGCATACAGCCATGGGCAAGGGCGTTGATTTTATGGAAGGCACCCATGAGTGGCACGGCATAGCCCCAAATGATGAACAGCTAGCCAAGGCATTGGCGCAATTACCGGAAACGTTGGGGGATTATTGACCCCACTACCCTAAAGGGGTTATTCACTTCTTAACGAAAACTCCTGCGCCGCCGCCTTTCTTGACGGCAGCCATGATGCAATGAATGCAATAATGAAAACAGTGCCGCCTACCAATAGAAAATCCATCAGCCGTAGTTTGACGGGGAAGTAACTGATTAAGAAAGAACCTCCGGCCAGGGGAATCAAATGAAATTGTATCTGGAGCCACACAACCAGCAATGCCAGCAACATTCCAATGCCACCACCAATTAAAGCCAGCAACATTCCTTCGCTTAAAAAAATACGTTGAATAAATTTTTTATTGCCGCCAAGGGCATGAAGCACACTGATATCTTTTTGCTTTTCCAATACCAACATAGTTAATGCACCTATCATATTAAATGCTGCCACTACCAGTATCAGGCACAGTATTCCATAAATAACCCATCTTTCCACATTCATAATGGAATAAAGGCTGCGGTTTTGCTCATACTTATTTTGTACCAGATAAGTATCGTTAAAAATATTTTTAAGCTCCTTCTTCATATCGCTGGTGGCAGCAGGGTCTTTCAATGCAATCTCCACTCCGGTGTAATCATTCGCATTAAGCCTCAGCGATTTTTTTACAAACCCGATATTGGTGATACCATATTTATTATCAAAATCTTGCTGAATGCGAAAAGCGGCTGACGAACGGATAGTATCGTTACTGATCCCATTTATTTCATCAAACTGCTCCGTGTCAGTTTTGCGAGGCAAATGAATTTTCAATGTAAAAATATTTCTGTCGGCCTGGATGCCTAATGCCCCCTCCACTCCGGCCCCCAGTATCAGTTTTGGAACTGCTTCATTTCCTAAATCATATTCGCCATTCACTAAATTATCGGCTACCCCGGAAACATAGCGATAGTTTTCATCTACTCCTTTTAAGTAAACTACAGATTGGTAATCACCATTTTTAACTAATGCTTTTTCTTCTACTATCAGCGAATAGTTTTTGATGCCGCCAAGGCCTTTTAGTTTTTGCAATTGTTCCGGGGTAATAGTCATTATTTTTCCGGAGGCGGGAGAAACCTTCAGGTCGGTGTAAAAAGAAGAATATAAAGATTTGACAAGTCCTTCGAAACCATTGAACACACTTAATACTAAAATCAAAGCAGAAGTGCCGATAATAATAGCAGCAATACTTATCCAGGCTATGATGTTAATAGCATTGGTAGATTTTTTTGCTTTAAAATATCGCCAGGCGAATAAGAAATGCATATTACCCCTGTCCCCTAAAGGGAAATTTTAAATGACTCAATATAATTGTTCATCACAGTTTATTTCCTTACTCCCCTTTAGGGGTTGGGGGTTTTTCTTCTTCTATCTTCTTAAATATCTCTTCCATTTTAAACACATGGTCTAATGTATCGTCCTGGAAAAATCTTAATACGGGTATACTGCGGAGCTGGTGCCGTACTTTGGCGGCCAGTTCTTTTTTTATTTCATGATGGCGGTCTTCTATTTTTTGCATGGCCACTTTTACATCCTTTACCTGGAAAAAACTCAGGTAAAATCTAGCTTCCAGCAGGTCAGGAGTCACTTTTACCGACGAAATGGATACCATTCCCCCGTCAATCATACCCAGTCCCAACCGTTGAAAAATGATATTCATCTCTTCATTCAGCAGCCCGGCTATCTGTTTTTGTCGTTTACCTTCTTCCATAGTTATGTCATTATTTACTGCTTGCCGTGTATAAAGCTTCGGCAGACGCTGTAAAATTAGTTACTTTGCGGCTTTGCAGCTGAAGCATTTTCAATGAAACAATACTCCAGAATTTTTCAATATCTCGGTGCCTATAGAGGGAAAATATTTCTTTATTTCTTGTTTACTCTGCTAAGCATCATTTTTTCCATAGTTTCTATCGGTATGCTGATGCCGTTTCTGCAACTTATCTTCCTTGGTGGCCAGGGCATCACAACCACAAGCAGTAACCCGGCCATTCAATACGTTAATGACTTTTTGAATGACTCCGTTAACTCAAGAGGCAAAATAACTACACTGGGTTTTATCTGCATATTGATGGTGAGTTTTATTTTATTAAAAAACCTGTTTCTGTATCTCTCCTATTATGTTCTAAACCCACTCAAGAATAAAATTGTTAACCACCTCCGGGAAGACCTCTATGACAAAATGCTTCGGCTGCCTATCGGCTTTTTTACGGAAAACAGGAAAGGCGACCTGATGAGCAGGATGACCAATGATGTGGGAGAAGTGGAAGGCTCTGTAGTAGGTACATTAGAAGGCTGGATACGGGACCCCATGACCATTATTGTTACACTGACTGTTTTATTTCTCATCAGTGCCCAGCTTACATTGTTTATCCTGATACTGATACCTGTGCTGGGGTTAGTAATTGGCCGCATTACCCGGTCATTAAAAAAACATTCGCAGGAAGTGGCGAATAAATCCGGCGAAGCACTTTCAATCATTGATGAAACACTGAGTGGCCTGCGGGTAATAAAAGCATTCAACATCGAAAAATTATTACGCAGCAGATTTTTTAAAACCAACGAAGAATTGCTAGAAGCTAAAAACAATATTTCTTACCGTCGGGATCTTGCTTCACCACTTTCAGAAGTATTGGGTGTTATTCTCTTTACATCAGTATTATATTATGGTGGAAGGCTTGTATTGCAGGGGAATTTTATTGAAGCATCAGCCTTTCTGGGTTTTCTGGGTATTTTTTATAACATTATTAACCCCGCAAAAGCATTGTCCACTTCTTTCAGCAATATGCGGAAAGGTGCTGCAGCCATCAGCCGGATTGAGGAAATATTAAATACACCAATTACTGTGGATGACAATCCTAACGGGAAAAAGCTACATGCTTTTACCGACAAGATTGAATTCAGGAATGTACGGTTTGCATACGATGATGCGGTAATACTAGATAATATCAGCTTTACAGTTGCCAAAGGAAAAACAGTTGCCCTGGTAGGTTCATCCGGGGCAGGTAAATCTACGTTGGCTGATCTGGTGCCAAGATTTCATGATGTAACAAGCGGTGAAGTTTTGATTGACGGAATTAATATTAAAGAGTATTCACTCCACTCTGTCCGCAGCCTGATGAGTATAGTAACACAGGAACCAATCCTTTTTAACGATACCATTGCTAACAATATCGCCTTAGGCCAACAGAATTCTACGGAAGAACAAATAACAGCAGCCGCAAAAATTGCCAATGCTCATGATTTTATTATTAAAAAAGAAGGTGGCTATAAAAGTAATACAGGCGACCGGGGCAGCAAACTAAGTGGTGGCGAAAGACAACGGTTAACTATTGCAAGAGCTGTATTAAAAAATCCACCAATACTTATCTTGGATGAAGCCACTTCATCTCTCGATACTGAAAGTGAAAGATTGGTACAGGATGCCATTAATAATATGATGCAGAACAGAACCAGTATTGTAATTGCACATCGCCTTTCCACCATCCGCCATGCTGATGAGATTATTGTGTTACAAAAAGGAAAGATTGTTGAAAGAGGAAACCATGAAGAGTTGCTGGCGCAAAATGGTTTTTACAGGAAGTTGGTGGATATGCAGGAGGTGAGGTAGGATTATTCAATCCAGATTATTTCCATTCTTTATTTCAGCACCTCTCTTGATATCACCAGCTTCTGTATCTCACTCGTTCCCTCCCCAATCGTACACAGTTTTGCATCCCGATAAAATTTTTCCACCGGAAAATCTTTAGTGTAACCATAGCCGCCAAAAATCTGCACCGCATCGTTAGCCACTTTTACCGCTACTTCACTGGCATAATACTTTGCCATAGCCGCTTCTTTGGTCATCGGTTGTTTGCGGTTTTTTAAATCACAGGCTTGTAAGGTGAGTAAATCGGCTGCTGCTATTTCAGTAGCCATATCAGCCAGTTTAAAAGA
>JANNCC010000106.1:0-6003 GCA_031386125.1 Chitinophagaceae bacterium | reverse complement strand
CAAGCTGCCAAAGATGATGATGTGGAAGATACAGTGAGTGATGAGGCAGAAAAAAGAGCCGCAAGATTAGAAGCAGAAGCACAGGCTGAAGGTGGCCGTGGTGGCCGTGGTCGTGGTGCCGGCGGACCTGGTGGTGGTGCTGGTGGCGGACAAAGACGCCGTACTACTGGTGGACCCGGTGGTGGCAACAGAGGTCCGGGTGGTGCAAGAAGGTAAGCACCTGTTAAATACTGGTGCCTGATTGAACATTGATTATTGAAAATTGATTGTTGAACATTTGCTAAGAGTAATATTCAATGCTCAACAATCAGTATTCAACATTAAACACATTAACAACATAATTCTATTTTATATGAGCACAGCAACTATAAGTGCACAAGAGATAAACAGACTTCGTCAGGCAACTGGTGCTGGAATGTTGGATTGCCGCAAGGCATTAACAGAATCAAATGGTGATTTTGAAGCCGCTATTGACTGGTTGCGTAAACAAGGACAAAAAGTAGCCGCCAAAAGAAACGACCGTGAAGCTAAAGAAGGTGTGGTAATAGCACAAACATCTGCCGATCACAAAATAGGCATTGTTGTATGTGTAAGCTGCGAAACAGATTTCGTTTCCAAGAACACTGACTTTATCGCTATGGTGCAGGGCATTGCCGATGCTGCTATAGCTGGTAATGTGAAAACAGTGGAAGAGCTGAATGAAGCAACGGTAAGTGGAGCTAAGGTTTCCGACCTCATTAATGATAAGCTGGCTTCTATTGGCGAGAAAATAGGTATTACAAAGTATATAAGGGTAGAAGCTCCTTATATAGCTTCTTATATACATGGTGCTTACCGCATTGGTGTGCTGGTTGGCTTGGATAAAGAAAATGCAGAAGTAGGTAAGGATGTAGCCATGCAAATAGCTGCCTTAAACCCTGTAGCAGTAGATGCTGCCAGTGTGCCTGCTGAAGTAGTAGCAAGGGAAAAAGCTATCATTATTGATGTAATGAAAGAAGACCCCAAAATGGCTGGTAAACCTGAAGAAATGCTTTCTAAAATTGCCGAAGGTAAAATGGGTGCTTTCTTTAAAGAGCAAACATTAACTGCCCAGGCTTTTGTAAAAGACGGCGGCAAAACGGTGGCTGACTACCTGAAAGAAAGTGGTGATGTGAAAGTGCTGGAGTTTAAGAGAGTGGCGTTAGGGTAATAAGTAATGATTTTATATTATTAAGCGTTCCGTCTAAAACGGAACGCTTTTTTTATTTTTGTATATCATGGAAGATTATAACAATTACTTCACCGCCAACAAACACCTCTGGAACCAGCGAACCGCTGTTCACAAAGATTCTTCTTTCTACAACCTTGCCGGATTTAAAGCCGGTGATAACGTATTAACCCCAATAGAACTGAATGAACTCGGCGATGTAAAAGGAAAGAAGATGCTTCACCTGCAATGCCATTTTGGAATGGATAGTTTGAACTGGGCAAGACTGGGTGCCGATGTAACCGGTGTTGATTTATCTGATGAAGCCATTAAAGAAGCAAAACAATTGAATGATGATTTAAAAATGAATGCAAAATTCATTTGCTGCAATGTGTATGACTTGAAAGAACACCTGGATGAAAAGTTTGACATCGTCTTTACTTCTTACGGCACCATCGGCTGGCTGCCCGACCTGGATAAATGGGCCGGACTGATTGCTCATTACCTGAAACCCAGCGGAACATTTTACATGGCCGACTTCCACCCTGTAGTTTGGATGTTTGATGATGAGTTTACCCATATTCAATATTATTATGAGAACCGGGAAGTGATAGTTACAGAAAATTATGGCACTTACACCGACCGGAAAGCCGATATAAAGGGAAAGGAATATGGCTGGAACCATAGCACCAGCGAACTACTGAATGCACTGATAAAGCAAGGGTTGCAAATACAGCAGTTTAATGAATTTATGTATTCACCGTATTCAAACTTTACTAATTCGGTGGAAACATCAAAAGGACAATGGCAGATAAAAGGAATGGAAGGAAAGATACCGATGGTGTATAGTATCCTGGCAATGAAACAATAATCAAATCCTTATCTTCGCCCCGAAAATCAAGTTCTCATGTTACCTAAGTATAAACGCATCCTCCTCAAACTTTCCGGTGAAGCATTAATGGGTGATAAAAGTTTTGGTTTTGATACCGATGTCATAGCCATGTATGCCCAGGATATTAAATTAATTACCGAATTAGGCGTTCAGGTGGCCGTTGTTATCGGCGGTGGCAATATCTATCGTGGTATGAACGAAGCTGATACTGGCATTGAAAGGGCACATGGCGATTATATGGGCATGCTGGCAACCGTTATTAACGGAATGGCAGTACAAGCTGGTCTGGAAAAAGTAGGCGTTTATACCCGCCTGCAAAGTGCTATCAAGATGGAGCAGATTGCTGAGCCTTATATTCGACGCAGGGCTATCCGTCACCTGGAAAAAGGCCGGGTCGTTATTTTTGGCGCAGGCACAGGTAATCCCTATTTTACAACAGACACAGCCGGCTCACTCCGGGCCATTGAAATAAATGCAGATGTAATTTTAAAAGGAACAAGGGTGGATGGCATTTACACAGCCGACCCTGAAAAAGACCCCACGGCTACGAAGTACAATGTCATTACTTATCAGGAATGTCTTTCTCAAAACCTGAAAATAATGGACATGACAGCTTTCACCCTTTGCCAGGAAAACAACCTGCCTATCATTGTTTTTGATATGAATAAGACAGGAAACCTTCGCCGGGTTGTGACGGGAGAAAAGGTTGGCACTCTGGTAAGAGGGTAATTCCTAAGTAGATTTCCTATTTCACAATTTGCAGTAACTACTATCTTGCAGGTAATCCCGTATCCTGAATTGTGAAAAACTATTAATTACTGTTTCCGTACTTTTTAATAGTTTACAAATCTGACTTTACCGCCATGGCTAGTCTTTCTCTATCCATTCTTGAAATAATTGTGCTGATGCTGGGGGCCATCACCCTGGGCATCACCATCCACTTCTTCATCACTAGTCGTCAGGGCATGAAGTCTTCCCCCATGGAAATAGATAAAGCTTCTCAAAAACTGGAAGAATGGAAACTCCGCTATTTTAATGACACTGAAACCCGGGATAAAGAGCTGACTGCTTTAAGAAAGAAGCTTGAAGAGACGGAAGAGAACAACGAAATAAATGTGATAGAGGCAGATGAGATGCGGAAGCAGAACAAAAAACTGAAATCAGAAATAGAGACATTGCAAAAGGCAACAGCAACGGGAGGAAACGAAAAAACTGATTATGTACAACAATTAAGACAGGCACAAAGCAGTTTAATGGAACACAATGAAAAAATTAACCTGTTGCTGGGGCAAATTGATATTGTAAAGGAAACCGAAGAAAAGCAACAGGAAATTTTAAAAACTAACGAAGAACTTTCCGGACAGATAGATGACCTTAAATATATGCTGTCGCAAAAGGAAAAGGAAATCAGCAAAACCCGCCAGAAAGAACACCTGACCAATGAGATGACTTCCATGATTGATAGTGCCTATAACGAATTTAATGTGTTGCAGGATAAAATACAAAAATTAGAAAGCCAGGTAAATACTTCTAAAAGAACTAATATGGAGTATGAAGACCTGAAAGAAAGTCATTACAAAACCTCTCAGGATTTTGAAGAGCAGAAAAAGAAATACAGTGCAGCCGTATCAGAAAATAAGCAACTGCTGGAAGAACTTACTGAAACAGAAGACAAATTAAAAGAAGCAAATTTCCAACGGCAGCAATTGCAAAAGAGAGTAGCCTACCTGGAAGAACTGAATAATGATATGCAGGCTGTAGCCGATGCTCATAAAAAATTAGAAGGCCAGCTAAAGCGGATTGGCGAACTGGAAAGTATGCTGAATGTGGTAGAGGAGGAAAGAGATCAGCTGGCAAGAAAGCAGTTCAATAGTTAAAAAATATTTAGGTAAACTAACCGGCGGTGTATCAGTTGCCGGCTTTTTGTTGATCAATATCAGTATGTAATGGCTGCCAAGCTGCTAACTTTGCCGTTCAAACTTTAGCTATGCTAGGAAGTATTGCAGATATCAGGAAAAATTATTCGCAGAAAAGCTTATCGGAAAATGATGTGGCGGAAAACCCTGTTCAGCAGTTTTCAAAATGGTGGGATGAAGCAGTAGCTTCTGAAATTGATGAAGTAAATGCCATGACACTCGCCACCGCCTCGCAGGATGGGATGCCGGCAGCCAGAATTGTGTTGTTGAAAGATTTTAGTGAAGCAGGCTTTTCTTTTTTTACCAACTACGATAGCTTTAAAGGGCAGCAATTGGCAGAGAATCCAAAGGCCTGCCTTGTCTTTTTCTGGAAAGAACTGGAACGGCAGGTTCGCATTACCGGGTTAATTGAAAAATTATCTGCTGCCGCAAGTGATATTTACTTTAACTCCAGGCCACAAGGCAGCCAGATCGGGGCCATTGCTTCCCCACAAAGCCAGGTTATTGAAAACCGGGAGTGGCTGGATAAAAAATATAATGAACTGGAAAAAGATTTACAGGATAAGAAGCTGCTACGACCGTCACATTGGGGCGGTTATATTGTAAAACCTGTAATTATAGAATTCTGGCAAGGACAACCCAGCCGTCTTCATGACAGATTGCAATATACACTGGATGATAGCGGTAGCTGGAAACTGGAAAGGCTTGCGCCCTGAGATAATAGTTAAAAGATAACAGAAAGCAATTTCCCCGAAACCGGACTCACTATTATCTCTTAACTATTAATTCTTATCTCTTAGCTTTTCTTAGCAGCGGCTTTCTTTGCTGCTGTTACTTTTTGAGCAGGGCTTTCTGTAACCGGCCTGCTTTTGCCAAATGAACCTTTAAAACGTTTTCCTTTGGCTGTTTTTTTATCTCCTCTTCCCATAATTGTTGATTTTAAAATTTAATTGTTGAAAAATTATCATGTTAAAAAAAACTCCATCTCGCCTCAGGCAAGAAGGAGCTTTTCTTAATTCGGTACATGATGAAATTACAATTTTCCGGCAAGTTCTTTACCAGCCTTAAATTTAGCAACTTTTCTTGCTTTAATTTTAATTACTTCACCTGTTTGAGGGTTACGGCCATTACGGGCTGCTCTTTTTGATACGGAGAAAGTGCCAAAACCAACCAGGGTAACTTTGCCACCACCTTTCAATGTTTTTGTAACTGCTTCTACAAAAGAATCTATTGCAGCATTTGCTTCGGTTTTGTTGATGCCGGCATCGTCGGCAATCTTTGCGATTAATTCAGCTTTGTTCATGAGTTGTAATTTTTTTATGTTTTAGTAGCGGCAACAAATTTATAGGGTTTTTCATTCCGGCAAAATATTTTTATTCAAATCCAGATTTTCAGTAATCAGCCCGAAACCTTATTGGGCAAGGTTTTGAAGGACTTTTTTTAAAACATAATTGATAACTAAAAGGAGTTTAACCGACTGAAACCCTTGCCAGTATAGTGTTTCAGATGTGTAGCGGCAAATGCTTGCCAGTAGCGGGTTTGGAAAGAATATACAATTGTTTCAGCAACTGCAAAATTAAATTATTCTTTTGCACACTCAATGCACAACCTCCATTAAAGAGCGGAATGCGATGAATTTATTACCCCATTTCTCCATGGCCTTGCTTCTCATTTCATTGGCAAATTGTTCGAGATAGCGGTTGTACAGGGCTTTACCAGTTGCATGGTATTGCACTGCGTAGGTGGTTCCTTCCGTGTCATCCACTTCTAATAAATGCAGAACAGTGGCATGGGTAAAACAGCCAGTGGCAATTATATCAGGGATGTGTTCTTCTTTTAACCAGATAAGCCATGCGTCAGCAACGGAATGCTCAACTTTGGTAGTAACATTATAAAGAATCATGCGGATTACAATTTAACATCCAGGTATATCGGGCAGTGGTCACTATGCTTCACATCAGGATAAATATCTGCATCTTTTAAATTCTTTTTCAATGCAGCTGTTACAG
>JANNCC010000180.1:0-2494 GCA_031386125.1 Chitinophagaceae bacterium | reverse complement strand
GAAAGGTGCAACAGATAATTGAAAAAAACAATACCCCGAAAGGGGTATTGTTGAGGATTATTTTTATAGATTATCAAATGCCTTTATAATATAATGCACATAGGCATTAACGGGTCTCGTTTCGCTACCTCCCGTTTCTTCTGTTTCTTTTACTGCTTCCCTTAACTGAGCATCACCATGAAAACCTTGTGCACCAAATGCAGCATGGGATATAAATTTGTGGCTGTGGTGTCTTAGTTCATCAGCCTGGATAGAGCCCACATTATCCTTTTGATTTCCCGGGTTTGGTTGCCCTTCCTGGGGTGAATTTCTTTGTTCTGCATCAGGATCCACTCCCGTACCCATACTTACACCTCTTAAAAACATTCCCCGTAAATCAGGAAGAAAAAAAATAGTAGTTCCCGAACCTCCCCATATTGTGCCGATGGCATCAAAAAGCTTCGACAATCTTCCTCTCCTGTCAACTTGGGAGCCGTTACACAGCATCCACCCAACGGGTATTTGGTTTACATCTCCTGCAAACGCAATAATGGTTCCGAACGGAACACCTTGTTTTGATAATTCTGCTGGCATAAAATTCTTTTTAGCGGTTAAAAAATAATTACAACAGCAAGCTAAAAGAGCACCCAGCTTATTTATCCCGTTTTTTAACGGTCTATAAATGGGTTTTTTTCACTTTTCGGCGGCAAAACTGCCGGATTAGCTTAGTGTAAAATTTATAAATATGAAAAAGGATTCTTCGCTACTAATAGTTGTCTCCTTATAACAGGGTACATGTTGCTGCTATCGTTGCCTGTAATGTCGCAGGAAAACAATGGGGTATATGCAATGCAGGAGTCACTGGAAGAAACAAAAAAGGAAATAAACATTCTCGAAGAAAAAATTCCTTTACATGATTATTATGAAAATACTTTAAATAAATACATAAAAGAAATTAATGATTTTGAAACAGATATTATCACTAAATCACTGTTGATAATTGAAGGAAAAGCTGGTCAGCAAAACGAAACAGAAATCAGGAAGGCTTGCGAAGCTATAACTGATGAATTGGAAAAAATGCCTTTCAGCTACCGACAACTTTTATCTGCATTGTGATCCAACGATTAAACCGCCAATGGTTAGGGGCAGATATTTCTCACTTAGCTATCCGCTTAATTGTAAAACACCTTACCGAAACCTACGGGCAAGGGGCTAAGCACAATATTAAAATGCACGGCTTGCCCAAAGATGTGGCCAGTGCCAAAATGCTGGCACAAGAAACAGATGGAGGCCGCATCAGCTTCCAGGATTGGGCCATCGAAGTAATGCTGAACGGTGTGGTTAACGAAAAGAAATCAGCCGAGGGTGGTTATGATGGCTACTTCACTTTCAACATGGGCAAGGAAAAATATTTTGCCATCATCGAAACCAAAAGCGGCAAGCTGACGGTGAAGAACATGAGAGAGTTTGTGCAGGTGGTAAAAAGACAAAAAGCTGCCGTAGGCATTTTTGTTTGCTTCGCCGAAAATGTAACCAAAGAAATGATTAAGGAAGCTAAGGATGCCGGTCATATAACAGTAGGCACTGCCGAATTCCCGATGGATAAAATTCAAATCCTCACCATCGAAGACCTCTTTGCTAACAAGCAACCACAACTGCCCGGGGCGGCAGAGAATGAGACTTTTAAAAAGTCGAAGCGGAGTGAGGGGAAGGGGAGTAGTAAGGGGTTGTTTGACTGAGATAAGTGAGGCAATTGAGTATAGCGAAATCTATTAGAAATATTTTTGAGAAATTGTAAGAAGATTCTTTTCTCTTTGTTTGCTTAGCTTCCCCGAATTTAAAGCTTTATGAACTTGTGAGTATATCTTTTCATTCATTCTAACGGTTAGTTTTTTGTTTATATGCATGTGGAATCTTGACATTGCGTATAACACATTTATTCCGGGTACACTTTTGCTGTTTCTCTCATAAAATTCCTCAAGTTCATTTAAGATTACTTGATCAAAAAAACCGCTGCGGTGATAAAGAAAGCGACCGACTTGCTGATTAGTAAATATTTTTTGAAAATTGATAAACTTATTATTATTTAACATTGGATCTTTAATGTAAATTTCTTCTACATTCGAGGCTAATATTTTACCTTCTTTTCCATACTTAAAAAAACATTGAATTTTATAGATGCCAGGCTCTCTGAATGTGTATCCCCCCGACTGACCGAAAATACTAATGTCTCTGCTGAATGGTTTTTGAGAGCTTATTTTAATCGAAGCTGAGTTCTGACAAAAAATCCTAGGCGGCTTATACTTGAAAATAGTGCCATCTGGTTTTGTAATATAGATAGAAAATTCTTCATAACCGGGGTCAACTTTGTCCGGAAGAACAGTTGATAGTTTGGACGAAGACAAAATATTGATATCCATTTCAATCGGCTCAAAATACCAAAACTCAGACTGGTCTATCTTGATTTTAAGTGTGAGCTTCCGTTCACTGTTAAGAATAGTCAAAGGAAGCTCAC
>JANNCC010000170.1:0-5877 GCA_031386125.1 Chitinophagaceae bacterium | reverse complement strand
TGTTTAATACTAGTTGCTAATGTGGCTCCGGCTGTTTTACTGTTTGATACGTTAGTAAGAATAAATATCGCTGGATTGTTTACATCGATAGCATAATCAATCAGGTTCTTTACATTATTATAAAATCCGCCAAGTATGGTTGAATAAACTACTTCATCAACACTCACTTTTTTCCAGGTTAATGAGCCATTGAAACTATGCGATGTTTCAGCTTTTAAATCAGGGTTGCCTATTATCTGGTGATTGGCATCGAAGAAATTAAAATAGAGTTCTCTCAGTGAGGGGGAACGAAAACCTCTTGCATACGATAAACGTAAATCAAAATTTTTTGATAACGCAAATTTTGCATTGACGGAAGGAATTACCGGCGGCGCATTATACACCGAGTTGCGAATAACCCGCAGACCCGGACGGATACTTATTTTTGGGGAAGGAGTAATTTCTGACGTAATAAAAAAGGCGTAGTCATTTACTTTATTGTTTCCGCCTTTTAACCGCTGCCCTTTTCCACTTTCAAGATTTATATCAACACCCGGCTGAAAAGAAAAAACAGATGATAGCTTATAGAAAGCTGTGGTACGAAAAGTAAACCCTTTAAACTCATCAAGGCTTTGGTTAGCCACTGCGCCCTGTGTTACTTTTTTTGTTTTCTGGCTTACGTTGGTAGAGTATACCTGCCTGTTGTAATCTGTATAAGCCGCCTGTGCCTGGAAGGATAAGTTATTATTAACAGCATAAGAGCCCTGCAATTGCTGCATCACCCTTCGACTAAGGTATTCCTGGTCTAATGCTAACATATCACTTGCTTCAGGGTAAGGAATTGTGAAACTACCGGGGTTGTAAATAACTTCATCAAGCCCATCAAAACGGTAACGAAGATTTAGTTTTCCATAATTATAACCTATAAACCCATTAGCAAGTAGCTGGTCTTTATTGTGCCAAACTAATTCCCTGTCAACAGCAGTGTCTTTCCAGCCACCAAAATAGTTATGACCAAAGCCACCACCTATCTCCCAGCTTTTGTGTCGCCATGTAAGTCCTGCATATTGGTTGTGGATTCCTTGCTGAAATCCATATTCCTTACCAATTGTTTCCTCATGCACTTTTGCCGTAACAGATAACTTTGATGCCCCGCCTTTTTTAGTGATGATATTAATAACACCAGCCAAAGCATCGGCGCCATATACCACAGACATAGGCCCTTCCACTATTTCTATTCTTTCAATAGAATTAATATCAACCTGGTTAATATTAATCTCGTTAGAAAATCCTTGGCGACCCACCATTGGTACACCATCTAATAATATTTTTACATTTTGTCCCGAAAGCCCCATCATTGTTATTCCAGAACCACCTGTAGGAAGGTCTTGTGAAAAACGAATGTTCAACTCATTATTCAACACATCCTGCAATTTAGCTGCACCTTGTTGTTGTATTCTTTCTTTAGAAATAGTACGAACCTGGTACACTGAATTTTTTACGGATTGTGGTTTGTATTGACCGGTTACTACGACTGCGTCTAACTCCTTTGCCTTTGTTATGTCTTCCTGCGCCAATAATGAAGTAGCGATAAGAATAGCAGTTAACAGGGTATAAATCTTTCTCATATTTGGTTGATTGCGGATGCAAATGTGTTGCAGCATTTTTTATTCTTTATCATCCTACTGTCAGCATCTGTGTCTACTCAATTATTTTACAAAAAGATGACAGGCTGATTTTATTGAAAGCAATTGCAGGGGTGGCAACAACTATCGTAACGAAAGAAGGAAACTGACTATCGGGTGACAATAAAAAAGGCTGCTCATTTCTGAACAGCCTTTTCAATAAGTAAAATGTATTTTAGTCTACCACCACAATTCCTTTTGCCATCACCCTTACTTCTTTCTGTGGTTTGGTAATAGCATCAATTTCTTCTTTTGACTTTTTTGCATCTTCGGCGTAGTGCTTCAACTCTGCAACAGACGTGGTTTTGATTTTTACTTCGCCGTCAATTACCACTGTTTTACCGATTGCAGCAACAGGTAAAAAGAAACCATAGTCTTTCATTTTTACGGTGGCCGTTTCACCATTTTGCAATTCAAGCTTTAGCCAGCAGCCTTTTTTGGGACACACCTCTATTACTTTGGCTTTTATTTTCCCTTCTACTGACTCTTTTCCATTGTTCAATTTTGCAACTACATCACTGATAGGAACTGCACCTTCTGTTGAAACTTTTACACCATACCATTCACCTGGTTTTGCATCACCTTCAGGTGGTTGTGCATTGGCAATGAAAGCAAAAGTCCCAATAGCCAGTGTAAGAAATAATTTTTTCATGATTATCGTTTTATATGATTTTAAATGTTTGGACAGCAAAGATAGTTTTTATAGGCAAATAGTTGCCTATTGAGGAAGAACTGGTTTTTTAAACTCCGGCGGGTATGCCGAGATGGCTTTTAGAAAAGCCAACAGGTCTTTTTGTTCTTTACTACTCAATCCCAGGTTTTTAACCAACGGGGATGCTTCCCCGGGCGGAAATTTAGCTGTGCTATAGCTGCTGATAACCTGTTCAAGGCTGCTCATTTTTCCATTATGCATCCATGGCCCGGTTCTGGTTACATCCCTCAAAGAAGGCGTTTTGAATTTTCGTAAGTCATCTTCCTGATGCGTTACTTTATAATATCCTTCATCATCGTACATAAAAGTGACATTGTTTCGGTGAAATGAATTGTCTGAAAAGAAAGGACCACTATGGCAGTTCATACACCTTGCCTTTGTACGAAATAAATGTAACCCCCGCAACTCACTGTTGGTTAATACCCTTTTATTCCCTTCCAGAAATTCATCAAACCTGCTTTTGCGGCTTACAATTGTTTTCTCAAATGTGGCGATAGCTTCTGTCATCGCAAACGGGTCCATATCTTCACTACCAAAAGCCGCTTTAAACATTTCCTTATACCCTTTAACACGACTAAGCTTTCGCATTACTTCCGGCATCTCGCTGTGCATTTCTGTTTCACTATTAATGGGGCCAAATGCCTGATCCTGCAAATCGCTGGAACGTCCATCCCAGAAAAGCCGTTTATAAAACCATGCATTTTGAATAGTTGGTGAATTTCTTTTTGTAATAGTTCCTTCATGCCCGATAGATTTTTCTTTGCCATCTGTCCAGTTGAGTTCGGGCTGGTGACAAGTAGCACAACTAATTTTTTCAGAGCCGCTTAATCTTGTATCAAAAAATAATGCTTTGCCCAGTTCAATAATATGTTTCAGCGAATCTTTGTTTTTTTCTAACGGGCTTTCAGGAAGAATACCCAACTCTTTCCACTGCACACCTGCATCAATTGTTGGGGCAGGCCATTTGTCTGGCGATTGAGAATAAAGTTTTCGCAGTTTGGCAGCACTTATTTTGTCCTGCCTTTGGATAAAAGAAGCAGAAACAAATGTTATTATTGCGAGTATTGCTATGACGAACCACTTCTGCATGCGGCAAATATGCAAAAAAAGCACCGGACAAAAGCTGACCGGTGCTTTTAGTTATAATCTTAATTTAATCCCGCCGTTTACCACAAATCCATCAAGCGGTGCATAAATATCTTTGAATACGGGATTGTTTATACTTCCTGTATGGATACTGCCGTACTTTGTTTGTCTTGTATCCAGAAAATTTTCAAAGTTGATATACAAAGAAAAATTTTTCCATAATTTTTCTACCATGAATCCTGTGATCCAATAAGGTTTGCCATTAGTACCATCACTCAGTTTTTGTTTGCTGAAATAATAGCCTTCTAATCCCAATTTCCATTTTTCATGCACTTCATACATCAATACAGAATTGAGGCGATGTTTTGGTGTCAGAAAATTTTCACTCTTTGTATTTCCCTGGTGCAGTTCGGCAAGGGTAAAAGTGTAGCCCAGAAACAATTTAAAATCGCTGTAGCCAACTTTGATATTTGTTTCCATTCCCCTGCTGTCAATATGCCCGGTAACTGTATTGAACCTGTAATTGCTGCCATCAGGCTGCAACAGCAGCGGGTCGGTAATGCGGGTATAAAAGAAAAGATGATTAATGCTGAAACTCACTTCGCCATCTGCCAACTTTGTTTTGTAGTTGATATCTGCATTTACACCATAGCTGCGTTCCATTTTGTTTACATTCTCATCTACCGGCAACACATTTTTATATTGCAGCCTTTCGCTTTCTTCTGCAAAAATCGTTGGTGTTTTATACCCCAAACCGCCACCGATACGGGAAGAAAGTTTCGTATTGAATTTAAACAAAGCAGATACCCTTGGCAGGAAAGCAAAACCATAATCCTTTACATAATCGCCCCGCAACCCGGTTTCTAAATTAAATTTCTCGTTTACTTTCAGTGTATTCTGAACAAATGCTCCAACGGTCAGTTGCTGATAATTTCGCAAAGGAGTAGCCGTCAATTGTGTTTCTTTAAAATCATCGGTAAGCAGGTTCAGCCCGGTAATCCATTCTGTTTTATCGCCATGATAAGCATAGGTTGCTTCGGTGAATGTACCGTTCTGTGTGCCGTTAAAACCATATGCCGGAGAAGTGATGGCTCTTTGAAAACGATTCAGACTATTTTTAAAAGTAAAGTGGCTGCACTTACCAAAATGATGTTCAATACTAAACTGTGTGCTGTACCTATCGGTATTATTAAATTCATAAAAACCGGATTGATTAGTTCCTTTGATATAATTCATGTCGCCACCGGTTCTTTTTTCTGTAGTAATGTTGACACCGACAGTCATATTAGTTTTAGCAGTAAAAAATATAAACAGCTTTGGGTTCACTGTATAACGTTCAAACTTTGGGATGGCGGATAAACCGATATCAGCAGGATCATACGCCGCATTGCTGTTTCGGGATGCAAATACAGTGAGCCCTGTTTTTCCAAATTTCTTTCCATAAAAACCGCTGGTATTTAATCCACCTGCCGAAGTAACATCTACATGGAATTTGAGTTCTCTTTCGTCTTTCGGTGTTTTAGAAATAAGATTCACCAATCCTGCTATTGCACCACCACCATATAATGTAGAGGCGGATCCTTTTATTACTTCAAACTGTTTCAGATCCAACGGCGGGGTTTGTAATAATCCCAGGCCGCTGCTAAAACCAGCATATAATGGAAACCCATCTTTCAGTGTTTGGGTGTATCGTCCGTCCAATCCCTGTATGCGGATGGATGCATTGGCAGAAGAGGCAGAGGTTTGCTGTGTTTGTATACCGGTACTTTCTGTCAATACCATTCTTATATCGCCGGGTTTCATATTGGCTTTTTCATCCAGCTCTTCTCCGGCAATGAATTCCACCCTTGTTGGAATGTCCTGAATGGTTCTTGAGCTTCGGGTAGATTGAATTATCACTTCTTCTTCCTCTTCTTCTTTTAGTTCAAGTGATATTATTAATAAAGAGTCAGTCTGTGGTGTTTCAAAATTTGTCTCACGGGATTCATAATTGATATGACTAACTAATAAAACATGATTACCTGCAGGAAATATAAGCTGGGCCAGTCCGGTGGAATATGTTGTAGTTCCTCTGAAGCCCTTACCCATAACCGATGCATTGCTGATGGGCTGGTTGGTAGCCGAATCAATAACTTTAATTCTAACGATATGTTGTGCAAAACAACCGGTGGCGCCGAAAACAGCCACCAGTAATAAAAATATTTTAGGCATTACTTTATTGGTTAATGTTTGTAATAAAATTGTCCGCTAAATGCGATATAGTACATTACCCAAATTTTGGCGGTTGCCAAAAATCGTATTCCACACTTGGAAGGGCTGTTTGAATATATGTGGTATAAACTGAAAGAGTTTTTATAGAAATAATTTCTAACAAAAATGGTTCAACAGCAATTGTTGCAGTTGCGCAACCTTCGC
>JANNCC010000144.1:0-6963 GCA_031386125.1 Chitinophagaceae bacterium | reverse complement strand
ACTTCGTTGGCATATCTACTCTTACCAACTCCTCAATCAGCGAGTCGCTTTTAATACGGTTTTCAATCAGGTCTTTTATAGAAATAATCTTGAAGTCGAATTTTTTTGCTACTTCAATCAGTTGTGGCAAACGGGCCATTGAGCCATCCTCATTCATTATTTCTACCAGCACCCCACCCGGTTCTAACCCAGCCAGTCTGGGCAGGTCAACTGCTGCTTCAGTATGCCCGGCCCGCCTAAGCACCCCACCTTTTTTGGCCCGAAGGGGGAAAATATGGCCGGGTCGTCCCAAATCTGAAGGATTGGTAAACGGATTAATTAATGCCTGAATGGTTTTTGACCTGTCATGGGCTGAAATACCAGTGGTACAGCCATGTCCGAGTAAATCAACTGAAACAGTAAAAGCGGTTTCATGCAGGGCGGTATTATTATTCACCATTAATTCCAGACCCAGTTCATCGCATCTTTCCTCTGGCAATGCGGCACAAATGAGGCCCCGCCCATGTTTGCTCATAAAATTGATAACCTCCGGAGTAATAGTAGCGGCGGCGGCTACAAAGTCGCCTTCGTTTTCCCGATCTTCGTCATCGGCAACCACTACCAGTTTTCCACGTTTAATATCCAGTATAGCACTCTCTATTGAATCAAACATCTGCTGTATTGTTTTTGCAAAAATAGAACAAAGAAACCGGTGGTAATGTTTGGCGAGACCGGGGCAGCAAAATGTGGGGAATTGGTGTCATTATAAATCATTACTTTACAGGCTTATTTTGTTAATATTTGTATATATTTAATCGGGAAATATTCCTTTTCTTTGCAACCGAAAATCAAAACTTATGCTTAAGAGAATACTCTTCTTGTCTGCTTTAGCCTTTATGGCCTGTCCGTTGTTATTTGCCCAGGTTACTACTTCATCTGTGAATGGAACCGTTAAAGGCAGTTCTGAAGATGCGTTGATTGGCGCAACCGTTGTTGCCACTCACCTTCCAACAGGGACCAAGTATGCTACAACCAGCCGCGGCGGTGGTACTTTCAGCATGCAGAATATGAAACCGGGGGGGCCCTACCTCATTGAAGTAACTTTTGTAGGTTATGACTCCGAGAAATATGACAATATTTTTCTGCAACTGGCAGAGTCATTTTCTTTAACCAGTAATTTAAAGAAAACAAATACCGCCCTGGAAAATGTAATAGTTACTACTGGCAGGAGAAATATATTTAATCCTAACAGAACCGGTGCTGTTACTAATATTGGTTCAAGGCAAATTGCAAATTTACCAACCATCAGCAGAAGTCTGAATGATTTTACCCGCCTCACACCACAGGCCAATGGCGCAGCTATTGGTGGTGGTAATTTCCGTCAAAACAACTTTACCATTGACGGAGCTGATTTTAATAACAGCTTTGGTATTGGTGGTAACCTGCCTGCCAACGGCTCTCCTATATCTGTGGAAGCCATTGATGAAATTTCAGTGAGCATCAACCCTTATGATATTCGCCAGTCCGGATTCATTGGCAGTTCCATTAATGCCGTTACCCGGTCAGGAACAAACACTATTTCCGGCTCTGTGTACAAATTTTTTAGAAATGAAAGACACCGTGGCCGTAAAGTAGAAAAAACATTCTTTACCAGGCCTCCGGAAGAATATGACTTGTTTGGTTTTCGCATTGGCGGTCCACTTATTAAGAATAAGTTGTTTTTCTTCTTTAACTACGAAACTGAGACACAACCGAAAACAATACAAACAAATTTTGCTGCAACTCCCGGGGCTCCATACGCTAGTGCTGCAAACATTACAAGGCCTACAGCAGATTCATTGAATTTTATCAGCCAGTATCTTAAAACTAATTATGGCTATATCACAGGACCTTTTGATAATTACACTCCTGACATTACCCGAAAAAAAGTGTTAGTTCGTCTTGACTGGAACATTAACCGTAATCATAAGTTTAATGTACGCTATAGCCAGGTTGAAGGCGGTGAACCCAATCCACCGAGTACCTCAGTTGGCGGTGCTGGAACAGTAGCCGGAGGCAATGGAACAAGAACTGCCATTACTTCCCTTTGGTTTAAGAATTCCAATTATTTTCAGGGAGCTAATTTCTATTCGTTTTCAGCCGAATTAAATTCCAGTTTTAAGGGATTATCCAATACGCTGCGGGGCAGTTATACTTTCCAGAATGATTCCCGCACCTCTGAAAGCCAGGTTTTTCCATTTGTTGATATCATGAGCACCAGCGGCGGAGTTGCTACCCAGTCAAATTCAGGTGTTGGAGTACCTTATACATCATTCGGATATGAGCCGTTCAGTTTTGGCAACCTGCGTAAAGTAAAAATGTATTCAATTGTTGACAATATTACTTGGACGAAAAACAAACACCACTGGACACTTGGCGGTCAGGCTGATTTCAGTACAACAATCAACGGGTTTCAGCGGTTCGGTACCAGTTTTTACCGGTTTGCCAGCTGGGCTGATTTTGCCAGTGCACTGGATCCTATTCCGGCAAATCGGAAGTTACCTACTGATTTCGTCATGACTTATTCTTTATCTAAGAACTTTGCCCCTGCTTTTTCTTCATTTAAGTTTGGCCAGTTCTCAGTTTACGGTCAGGATGAAATATATATGAATAAAAATTTCAGGCTGACCATTGGCCTTCGCCTTGACCAGCCAACTTACCCAAGTGTTCCCCAGATAATTACTCATCCGCTGGTGTTAGCACAGAACTTTGATTTTGGCGAAAAAGTTAACACAGGTAATTTGCCAAAGAAAACAATTATGATCTCCCCGAGAATTGGTTTCAACTGGGATGTGCATGGTGACCGTTCATTGCAGATTCGTGGTGGAACAGGAATCTTCACTGGAAAAATTCCATTTGTCTGGATAGTTAGCCAATCGGGCGATAATGGAATGATCCAGGTTACTCAGGCATTTAATGCTTATACTTCAACTGGCACACCTAGTCCCCTTGCACCTGCAGGAGGTGTAGTTGGAGCACCCCTTACACCTGGAGGTATCCCTGGTATTTTCAACCCTAACCCTGTAGCATACCGCCCTGCGGCTGTTCCTGTTGCCGGAACTATTGTTCCAAGTTCTGTTACTGCAATGGATGGTAATTTCAAAAACCCCCAAACCTGGAAATCAAGTTTGGCAATGGATACAAAATTACCGTGGGGTATAACTGCTTCATTAGAAGCGGTGTTCAACAGAGATGTTACTACAGCTTTTTTCAGAAGTCCTAACTATATTGCTCCGCAAAATCTGAATGTTTCCGGTTATCCTGATAACAGACCTATTTATGGTGCTACTGTTCCCACAAGATTTACCAATACAATAAATTCAGCAGGAGTGTTTGTTGCAGGCGGAACAACTGCCTTCACACCGGTTATTATTGATAACGGCACGAGAGGATATTATGGATCGTTGTCAGCAAGGTTTGAAAAACCATTCAGTAAAGGATTCTTTGCTTCTATAGCTTATACTAAGTCGTTAGCAGCTAACCTGTTTGACGGAAACGGAGATCAGGCCTTAGGAACTTACCAAGGTACACAGCAAGTTAATGGCTTGAACACTCCAACACTTGCCGCAGCTCAATATGTAGTTCCTGATCGTGTTGTTGCTATTTTGTCTTACCGGAAAGAATATTTAAAACATCTGGCTACTACTTTGTCATTCTTCTATCAAGGCTCCATTGATTACAGGTTTAGTTATACATATAATGCTGACTTTAACCGGGATGGCGTAGTCGGAAACGATTTGATTTATATACCAACCGCCCTGGATGTTACACAAATGCAATTCACCAGTCAAACTGTTAATGGTATCGTATATGACCAGACAGCACAGCGTAATTTATTTGAAGCCTATGTACAACAGGATAATTACCTGAGAAAACACAGGGGGCAATATGCTGAACGCAATGGTGCAAAGGCTCCATGGCGCAATCAGGTGGATGCGAAATTTATACAGGACATCTTTGTGAAAGCAGGCAAAAGTCGTAACACATTGCAATTCACCATTGATGTATTTAATTTTGGAAATATGCTAAACCCAAGCTGGGGTAAGGTGAAAAACACAAATGCTTCCTCAATACTGGTACCACAAAATGCCAATCTCCTGGTGCCAGGTGGAGTGGTTGTACCAACATTCAGATTGGCTACTGCTCAAGGGCAGATTGTTACAAGAACATTCAGAGATAATTTAAGTACTGCTTCCACTTACTCTGTTCAATTTGGTTTCAGATACCTTTTTAACTAATACAAGATTTTCAATACAAAAAACCCGTCTCGCTTAAAATGAGACGGGTTTTCTTTTGGAACTATAATAAGATTAAAATTCTATTCCTGCTTCTTTCCCCAGCCCCATTTCAAAAACTCCGGCATGGCTCTGCCCCAGGTAAAAACATCATGGTGCCCGTCTGGCATTTCGAGATAGTAAATATCCCTGCCCGCAGTATATCCGCTGTTTTCTAATTCTTTAATGAGGTCTTTAGTATCGTCTATAGAATCTATGACACCATTTTTATTCCGGTCTTTTGTTTCATCCATATTGCCGCACTGAAAAAAGAATTTCAACCAGGGTGCATATTTCCCATGCCTTATTTGCTGATGCATGATGCGGTGCTTATCATCATCGTACGCTGAATCGTTTTGATCCATGCTTCTCCACCATAATGACGGCGAAAATAATCCCACCTTGGTAAACTCGCCAGGGTGGTTCCATACGATATCCAAAGCACTTAATCCGCCCAGGGAAAAACCAGCAAATGACTTTTCCCTAAAAGACAATTGCTCAAATTTATTCCGGATAAAAGGTACTAATTCATCGAAAATGAATGAAGTGTAGGCTTCGGCTTTGGCGCCACGGTCTTTATAATCCAGTTGATTTTGCGTGCCATACTCCATTCTTCGCTCAACCCCTGCATGGATGGCTACAAATAATAGCGGCTCGATGGCCTTTTCATCGTACAATTTTTCTAAAATGGATATGAATTTCATTTTTTCCATATCCTGACCGTCATTAATAAGCAGGAGGTTTATCGGCGTAAAAGGCGAAAGGTTATTTGGCATATAAAAGTCAACCAATACTTCCCTATCTAAAAATTCAGATATAACAGATGTGTTTTCAACCCGGATTCCGGATACATTCGTCCCTTGCATGGTTTCAAAAATAAGGATTTATTAATAACAGTCAGACAGAGACCGTCAGACCCTTCAGGGTTAATTTGTTTATTTGGCAGCTACAGGATAAATTTGATAAAGGCCGCTTCAGCACATTTTTTATACTGCGCCGGCCTATATATTAATCATTCAATAAAAATCAGTTTATGAAGAAAATCGGAATTCTACACGGTAAGGAACGTTCATTTCCTGAAGCTTTTGTGGCGAGAGTAAATAGTAAGAATGTACCCGGTATCACGGCCGAATCAGTTCGTATTGACAAAGCAATGCAGGGTGTGCATAGTGGCTATACCGTTATCATTGACCGCATCTCGCAGGATGTTCCTTTTTACCGCACCTGGTTAAAGAATGCTGCCGTTACAGGTACTGCTGTTATCAACAATCCTTTCTGGTGGAGTGCTGATGATAAATATTTCAACAACTGCCTGATGACGAAAATCGGGGTGCCTGTTCCTAAAACAGCTATCATCCCATCGAGAGATTTACCAGATGATACGTCTGATGAATCTTTCAGCAATCTTGCCTTCCCACTTGATTGGGATAGCATTTTCAGTTACACCGGTTTTCCTGTTTATATGAAACCATTTGCCGGCGGTGGCTGGAAAAATGTGTACAAGATTGACAGCAAAGAAGACTTTTTTACCAAACATGCCGAAACAGGGCAATTGGTAATGCTTTTCCAGGAGGAAATTGTTTTCACTGAATACTATCGCTGTTATTGTATTGGTGGCAAATATGTACGCATTATGAGTTATGAGCCCCGCAATCCGCATCATCTTCGCTATGTAGCAGATTTTCAGCCATCACCAGAACGGTTGAAACAAATGACAGATATCGTACTTAAAATAAATGCTTATCTCGGTTATGACTTTAATACAGTTGAATTAGCCATAAGAGATGGTGTTCCTTATGCCATTGACTTCTGCAACCCCGCCCCTGATGCTGAAAGAACAAGTGTAGGTGAAGAAAATTTTGAATGGGTGGTAGAAACTGCAGCTAATTATGCCATTGAAAAAGCAATGGCGAATAAAGAAGGCGAAGACAATCTTACCTGGGGTGAGTATGTAAGAAGAGGTGCGAATAAAAGTCCGCTGGTGTAATGAGCAAAATGACGATTTACAATATTGATGATGATAGCTACAGTAAAGTAGAAGAACCGGATCCTTCGGAAAGCTATACCTATGCTGACTATCTGAAATGGCAATTTGAAGAAAGGCTGGAATTATTTAAGGGCAGAATATTTAAAATGAGCCCGGCATCAGCACCTATTCATCAGGAAGTAAGCAGCAACCTGAACGGGGTACTTAATACATACCTCAAAAAGAAAAAATGTAAGGTATATTCTGCACCGTTTGATGTAAGGCTGCCCGATAAAAACAGGATAAAAGATAACCAGGTAACAACCGTTGTTCAACCTGACCTGTGTATCATTTGCGATTTATCGAAAATAGATACAAGAGGATGCATTGGTGCACCTGACCTCATAATAGAAATCCTTTCCCCCGGCAACTCACGGAAAGAAGTGAGGCTCAAATTTGAATTGTATGAAGAAGCCGGAGTAAAAGAATATTGGTTAGTTTACCCTATCGAACAAAGTGTAGCTATATTTATTTTGAACGAAAAAGGGAAGTATGATGGCGCCACTCTGTATGCTGGCAAAGACAAGATACAGTGTGTGGCAGTGGCCGGCTTAATTGTAAAATTAAAAGACATTTTTACCAACTAATTATTATGATCCTCAATTACAAAAGCTTTACCCTCGGTGTAGAAGAAGAGTACATGGT
>JANNCC010000136.1:0-3803 GCA_031386125.1 Chitinophagaceae bacterium | reverse complement strand
CAAGCTATATTTATCCAACAGGTCTTTTTGAAAGGGCATGTCCATGGCACTTACTTTGGGTGCGTGTTGCTCGTCCTTTTCGCTTACCGTACCTGCAGTATTTCCCGGACCTTGTGCCTCTAGTTCCGTGATTCTTGCATTGGCGGTAGCCAAATCATTGGTTGCTTTAATAATCTGTCCGCCTGTGGCTTGCAGATCGCTTGTCAGCTGCACAACTTTTTCGTTGGCTGCTGCAAGCTCCTGTGGAAAGTTTTGTACCTGTGTTTCCAGCTGTGCAACATGTGCTTCCATATTGTTCAGCGCTTCCTCGGTGGTTTCAAAGCCACCGTTTACCACTGTAAAGCTTTCAACTTTTGCAGCGGCTAATAATTTTTCAAAAGCCATATTATTTGTTTTAGAATTTGATTTATTTGTGCGGATAAGCGTATTCATGCGCTGTACTACCTGATCGTAGTTTTTTATGCCGTCTATCAGGCCAAGTTTTTTTGCCTCTGCAGGAAAATACATTGCGCCTTTGGCCCAGTCTGCACCTACTATTTTTCCGGAGCGGTTATTTTGTACAGCAGCCGTAAAGGCTTGAGCTATAACACTTAATTTTTCTTTGAGCAGATCATCATTACCTGCTATGCTTTGCAGGTATTCCTGATTTTTCTCTGTGCTTTCCGGTGCGTAAACATCTTTTACTGGAAGACCTTCGTGGGCATAATAAGCATTCCAATCTGCTATAGTGCAGTACACCCCAATACTTCCAACAGTACTGGTGACCTGGTTGCAATATATCTCTGTGCAGGCGCTTAATTGCCAATAGCCCGAACTGGCGCACATGCCGTCATCTACAAAACCGATAACAGGTTTAGCGGCCTTACAGGCATTAATAGCATCTGACATGGTAGCCGTTCCTGCTGCTTCGCCCCCGGGGGTATCAAAGTCTATAATCACTCCTGATACATTCGTGTTGCTTCTTATTTTGTATAGCAATTCAGCATAGTCTTCCATGCCATAGCTGCACCAGTCGCCGGTTTTAAACATGGGACCGGATACTTCTATCAACACGATACAATCTTTGGGCAGATTGCCCAGGAAGCTGCCCGGTGTTATAGCAAATACATTTTGACCCAGATCATTTGAAGCAGTAGAAACTTCATCTGCATCATCATCGGTATTGTCATCACCCATCAGCATACGGGCCGCACTTGCATCACCTTTCATAAAGGCAAATACCAGTGGCATATGAGCATCTGCCCACTGCTTATTGATCAACCAACCTCCACGCATTATTGCCGATGCCGTTCTGAAACTCATGTTTGCTACTTTGACGAAACAAACATCATTGGTTTCATTCTCAGCAGAAAGGACAATGACGGGAACAAAAAAACCTGCAACATTTCTGCTGCAGGTTTTTATATTTACATACCCACCATATTTATTTTGGTATAGCGGCGTCAACTTCGCCTTAGGGTGTAGGCCACAATAGGTTTCATTTTGCCGCTTCCCGTCTCTGTAACTTTAAATCGGTACACTGCATGCGGTAATCCTGATGGTAAACTAAATAGCTTAAAGTTGATAGGATAATTGCCCAATGTAAGGCTGTCTATACCTATCCAGTTGGTACCGTCATGCGCCAATCCTTCCAGTACTGCTTTACCCGCTATCGTACCGTTTACTTTGGTACAGTGAATTTCTGCAGACCGGGTAATATTGTCTACCGGTAACACAATTGTAGTAACATCAGCATCTACTGTGCTGTCCTTAACTACAGTTGTTTTCTTTACAATCTGCGCCGTTGCCGGAGGAGAATAAAACAATGCAAGGCCTGTAAACAGTGCCAGGAAAAAAAGTAATTTTTTCATCTTTTTAAAAATTTAGTTTTAAATATTAGAATTCAAAAATATTATGCTTTGTTAATGGCACAAAGGACAATGATTGCAATATTACTCCGGTGTTAACTCAAGATGGAACGGCGCAATAATTTCCGCAAGTTTGGAGCGGTCTATATCAGGTCCTTTCTCCCCAATCCTAAATCCGGCAATGGCTTGCTGCAATACACTCACCGGTAGCTTGTGGTTTTTTGTTTCTACTATGGTCCCATTTGCCAGTGTTTCTGTTAGCACCGTTTGTATATTTACAACTTCGGTGTTATCTTCCAGCAATTCCTTTGGTCCGATATATATATCAAGGAATGTAGGACTAAACTTAAAATCTTTTGTCGCTCTCACGAAATAAGAAAAATTCATAGTATGTATTTTATAAATTGGTTAATCTGTGACTGAACTTACTTTAAACCATCCTGAATTGTACCAGGCCAAATAGCCGCCATTGTCTGTTACAAATACCAGCAATCCCTGTGCGGGGCTGCTTATTGCATCTCTTTGGGTCTTGGTCATACGTGGCATCAATGCGCCTTTTGTTGTGCTTGTCAGATCAATTACAGCAGTAGTGTTTGCAGCCGTTAAGGCATTAGTGAACCCACCATTTTTATCAAACCTCCATTTTTCAGAAGATCCTCCGGTACTTATTTTTATAACACCATTTGTGTTATTGGCCATAATTGACATACCCAACGCATCCGTATACAACAAGCCTTCACCTGCGGCCACAGAACCAAATGCTCCTGCGCCGGATCCGGAAATTTGCATTTGCATAAGGCTGTTAGATGTGTTAGTAGCTCCTATGATAGCAGTACCTGAACTGGTACTCGATTCTGATTTTATCACTGGCGAACCAGCTTTTACGTGAAGCAAATAGGCAGGAGTTGCCGTTCCGACACCAACAAATCCGTCAAATATGCCGGCATAGTTCCCTGTCGCCCCACCTGTTGCCGAAAAGTAGCCTGCTATATTTGTTGATGCTGTTCCTGAATGGGTGTTCATTACCTGAAGGCCATAGGTGGTTTGTGTTGAGGTAGCATTTGCGCCACTCAAATTGATATGCAACAGTGCATGTGTAGCCCCCGTTGCAGCTGTACTTGTCGATGAAAGTTTGAAACCGGGACCGGAGGTTAAGCTGTTCCACCTCCATTCCTGCAGGTAATTGGTATTATCAATGGCATTTGTTGCACTCGCAGCCGTTAACCCGGAAATTACAGATGAACCGCCATATTGCGGAATATTGAGTGTATTGCTTACGAAAGTAGCCGCTCCGCTTGTACCGGTTGTAGTTAGTGATATTGTACTTTGTTTCGCTGCAATCAAAGCCCCCAAACTATCAGCCCCTTTTTTGTAGTTGGCTTTGGTGCTATAAAGTGTACTATCACTCCGTTGCAGGTAGCCGGTCAGGCTTGGTATCAATGCCACTACACTATCCCGGGCTTTACTTACGTTGGCCTTGGTGCTGTAATTGGCACTGTCAGCAATATTTATTTTCAGGGAAATATTACTCGTGTTGGTTGAGATATTTGATGTGTTTGTAGCTATCAAAGCCCCCAAACTATCTGCACCTTTTTTGTAGTTGGCTTTTGTGCTATAGATGGTACTGTCACTTCGTTGAAGGTAGCCAGTCAGGCTTGGTATCAAGGCAACTAAACTATCTATTCCCTTTTGTCGGTGCTTTTTTGTAGAAATGGTCAGCGTGTCGACAGCTGCTGCACTTATCAGACCGCCCAGGCTGTCCATGCCTTTCTTATAGTTGGCTTTGGTACTGTAGAGTGTACTGTCACTGCGTTGCAGGTAGCCGGTAAGGCTTGGTATCAAGGCAGCTACAAACACATCAAACATTTCAACCAACACGAGTAATATTTCCATGAAAATAAATATTACTGATAGTGCCAATTACAGTACCAAGGCCAACGTGAGTAAAGCCCGGGA
>JANNCC010000107.1:0-3887 GCA_031386125.1 Chitinophagaceae bacterium | reverse complement strand
GCACCACTTCCAGCAGTTGGTCGAAGGCAGCGTTGAAGTCGCCGCCGTGGGCCAGCAACGCGGCCAGCGCAAAGCGGGCTTGGGAACAAAGCGGCCATCCATTATGTCTAAATGATACCAGTCTGCTTCACTTTCGTTCAGCATGTTGCATTCCTTTTCCAGGTTCAGAAAATTGGCAGCGAGAAGAGAAGGGGCGATGATGGGCATTGCATTGTATTTGCCCTGCAAGATAATTCTATTTCAGGTTATCTCCGGCTTCTTTAGCTTCTGTAAAACTATTATCCAGTGCATAAGCCCTCTGATAATTCAATTTAGCTTCTTCTTTTTGCCCTATTAGCTCCTGGCATTTAGCCATCCAGAAATAGGCATCGGGGAATTTGCCAGAAATGGTATTGGCCAATTGAAATGTTTTCAACGCTTCGTTAAATTTCTTTTGGTCGTACAACACCCTTCCCTTTTCGATATAAGCATTCAGGTAATAATAATCATGCTGAATGGCTTGATCAAACAAACCAAGTGCCTTTGCCTTATCATTGATATTGGAAAAGTAAATGCCTTTGTAATAATAAGGCTCAGCATGAAGGCCTAACGTATCTATTTTAATAAGTGAATCACAAAGGGCAATCACCTTTGCATTTTTATTTTCACCGTATTTATATGCCAAATCATAATTGAGGTCAATATCATAAGGAGTAATGCGATAGGCTTTTTCTAAAATGCTAATGGCTTCCGCCACATTTCCTTTTTTGCCCAACAGTTCAGCTTTTATTTTCAGCATATCCACTTGTTCAGGATTTTTATCCAGCAAGTCGTTGCAAATTTTCAATGCCTCTTCAATTTTATTTTGTGCAGTAAGAGAACGGGCAAGAGTCAACTTTAATAAAAAACTATTGGGTAACTCTGCTAATGCCAGGGTCAGGAATAAGATAGCCGAATCAGGATTTTTATCCAGCAGTAAATTGCTTAGACCAAAAGCATATTTCTCGTCTTTCTTTAATGCCCAGGCTTTTTTAAAATCAACCAAAGCTGGTTCGGGTAAATTATTGGTATTTAATAAGACAGCTCTGCGGAAATAGAGGTCATCATTTTGGGGTTCTTGTTTAATACTGTCAGTCAGTCCGGCATAAGGTGGTTGGCTAAGAATTTCGCCGAAAGGAGAATCAGTGCCTTTATCATTACAACTGGTGACTAAAATCAGCACACTACTCAATAAGACGGTTATTTTTACAATCCTGTTCATGTTTCAAAACTAAATGATTTTGTAAACGGAGTATGACAATAGGCTGACAAACGAAAGTTTTAACGAAAATACCTTTGCAGCCCTGCCTACAGGCAGATGCCATTAAACGAATAAAGATGAAAAAACTTGTATTGATTTCCATGGTAATTGCAACTGCTATTTCCTCCTGTAATAATAGTGCTAAAATCGCTTCGACAAGCCTTGTGACTGATACCCTGAAGTATGAAGAGGAAACCCATTTTAATAATATTCAGCAACTGACTTTTGGAGGAGATAATGCGGAAGCATACTGGAGTTATGACAGCAAGTGGCTTGTTTTTCAGCGAACCAATATTAAAGACGGTATTCCCTGCGACCAGATTTTTGTTGGAAAGACACCAAAAAACTACGGCGAGAAGTTTACTTATAAAATGATCAGCACAGGAAAGGGTCGCACCACTTGTCCTTTTTTCACCAAAGACGGCAAGCATATTATTTATGCGTCCACACATTTGGGCAGCGATGTTTGTCCACCCACCCCGGACAGAGCTAAGTATGGTAACAAATATATCTGGCCTTTGTATAATACATTCGACATATTCATGGCCGACCTTGATGGTAAGATTGTAAAGCAACTGACAAATTCAAAAGGCTATGATGCGGAAGCAACTCTTTCTCCTGATGGGAAGAAAATGCTTTACACAAGCACAAAAGACGGCGATATTGATTTGTATATAATGGATTTGGCAACCGGAAAAGAACAACGGATAACTACTATGCTGGGTTATGATGGTGGCGCCTGGTTTAGCCCTGATGGAACTAAGCTGATCTGGAGAGCAAGCCGTCCTAAGACTGAAACTGAAATAAAAGAATATAAAGACCTGCTGGCAGAAAATTTGGTGGCTCCCACAAATATGGAAGTGTGGGTATCCAATGCAGATGGCAGCAATGCCCGCCAGGTTACTTCTTATGGCCAGGCCAACTGGGCACCTGCCTACATGCCGGATAATAAACACATTATTTTTGCATCTAATCATGAGTATAAAAGAGGATTTCCTTTTAATCTTTATACTATTAATGAAGATGGAACTAATCTTCAAAAAATTAGCAGGGATAAAGGCTTTGATGCTTTCCCCATGTTTTCACCTAATGGAAAGAAAATCGTTTTCTGCAGCAACCGTAACAATGGCGGCACCCGGGATACCAATGTTTTTATTGCAGATTGGGTAGAATAATTATGGATTGGAACGGTATTTGAATACATCTGGAATACTACGCTAAACGTATTTTAGGTATGAAAACTTTCCTGCAATTTTTATGCATAGCTGTTTTGTTCACGGCTTGTAGTAAATCAGCCACATCTTATGTCAATAACCCTAATGCACCGGATGTTTTGCATAACAGGCCGGTAGGTGCTTCTGCTAATGAACTGTTGGCTTCCTCGAAATACACATCATTGAAAATTGAAGTGCAATACATGACAGGTTTTCAGCCTGATGCTGCTGCATTGAGTCATCTGCAAAGTACGTTAGCAGGGCTGATTAATAAACCTGCCGGAATTACGATTGTAACCAAAGAAATTCCTGCATCGGCAAATCTGGCACTTTCTGTAAATGATATTATCACCATTGAAAAAAACAACCGTACTGCGTTTACCACTGGTACTGAGCTGGCGGTTTATGTGTTATACACCAATGGAAATTATACTGATGCTAATGTGCTGGGCATTGCTTACAAGAACACATCTGTTGTTTTGTTTGGCAAAAAAATAAACGATAACTCCGGTGGAATTGGACAAGCCAATCGTACTAAACTTGTGGCTACCGTTGCAGAACATGAGTTAGGGCATCTCTTAGGGTTGGTTGACTTAGGCTCTGTCATGCAAACTGATCATAAGGATGCTGCACATGGAAGTCATTGCAGTAATACAAACTGCCTTATGTATTATGCTTCAGAAACCAGTGACATATTTGGTTTTCTTATCACCGGAAGCATTCCTGCCTTCGATGCAAATTGCAAAGCCGACCTTACAGCAAACGGTGGCAAGTAATAAGTTTTGATGTTGGCTGGTGCTGTTGTAGCTTTGACAGTACAAAACAATTGCTATGGATAAAGGACTCCTTCACCTGCACAGTTTTCTTCGCTGGGTTATACTTATACTTTTATTGGTAGCAATTTACAAAAGTTTTTCAGACAAGAATAAAGCGTATACTTCAGGTCATAAAAAAGCAGGGATGTTTTTGATGATTTGTGCAGATATAATGTTGCTGCTTGGATTATACCAGTGGTTTACCGGTCCTTCGGGGTTGAAGAGCATTCAAACGAATGGAATGAGTGTAGTAATGAAAAATGCAGGAGCAAGGTTTTTTGCGGTAGAGCATTTATTGGGAATGTTGATAGCAATAATTCTTATTCACTTTGGCTATTCATATTCAAAGAAAAACATTCCGGATAAAGTAAAACATAAAAGGGTCTTGTTGTATTATGGATTGGCTTTGCTGATTATCCTTGTTTCAATTCCCTGGCCTTTTAGAGCTGGCATAGGCAGACCATGGTTTCCGGGTATGTAATGCTATCTTTCTCCCAATTCAATTACTTCACAGTCTTTCATTTCTTTGCCGTCTATGGTAAAGCGGATAAGGGTTCTCACTTTATGCCAGCCATGTTT
>JANNCC010000091.1:0-10619 GCA_031386125.1 Chitinophagaceae bacterium | reverse complement strand
AATACCTGACTGTATATTGCTGATATTATCTGCAATGGCATAATCAGATTTTGCAGTAGTGTTACCATAAGCAAACACCATTCCTGCATCGCTGTAGTTTACACCATCAGTACTTCTTTCTACTACAAAATGGCTAACATTAGTTTCAGTTGCTGTTGTCCATTTCAAATCTACCTTGTTGTTATTCAACATTGCTGTAAAGGAAACCAGTTTAACAGGAAGTGTACTTAGGGGAGAATTGTAAGTAAAATTCTTAAACCATATTGCATGCATACGATCTGTATCGTTAGAGCCGCCAGTGGTAGATGATCCTACCCTGATTGTAATTGTATTGACACTTACATAAACATTTGTGGCCATCAAACTCGTTGCTCCTGTATCTATGCCTGAATGTGTTTTTGTAATACCGGTAAATTTTTTTCCCACTGCTGTGGCTTGGTTAATAATACCTGTAACATTGCTAACAGATAATTGTGTGATAGTTTCAAGAATATAATAATTGCTGGCATAAAAAGTATTAAACTCCCTCAGGGTATTATCGTCACCATCAATATCTATCCCGGTAGCATATACATTAGCCATAGTAGCTGAGGTTGATGTCCCCTTATCAACAAACCTAATCTCAAATTCCATCCACCAGCTTGAGGAATTGTTTACACTACCATCATTATACTTAACCTGGGGTTGAAAAGCTTTACTGAATCCAGTGCCAGTAAGATCAATAGATGAAAGAGTGGTTAATGCAGATGACCGGCCTTTTATTTTAACCAGAGCGTCATGGGTAGCATCAACATCAGGAAACCGGTAAACAGCATTATCTTGACCGGTAGTACCAGACTCAAGACTTGAGTTTTTAAACTGTAATTCCTGTGCAGTAGCTAGCTGGCCTGTAGATAACATCAGGGCAAACAGCAAAAAATTCAGAATGCTTTGCTTAAGTGGTAAAAGTGTTTTCATCGTTTTCATTTTAGGGTTCAAGATTAAAGTAGTACGGGTTCTTTTGAACTTGTCCTTCAGATTGCAATGAAAACCGATGAGTAAGAGTTGAAACAGACCGGAGAGTGATTCTCCGTTTAGTGAGTAGTTTGTTTCAGGGGGTCGGATTTCGTCGTTTTCTAAGGGATTGTTCGATTCTGACACAAACATAATACGCAGTTATTTTACTTGCAAGCTTTTCGAGGATTATTTCGCAAAATAATCCGTATTTTCTGTAGTATAATTACGATTGATTATGATAATCAACGAACTAAAAAATATTTAGCATCACAGTTATAGGGATTTTACTACTGAAAAATATAGAGAAGACCTGTTTCGTTTTGAAATTATACGCAAGAGCATAGTCAACCTTCAAATTGACCAAGCTCTTTTTACTTATTAATATATAGACAAATTAAAAGCCGTCCACATAAAGTGTGACGGCTTTTCAATATAAAACTTCTGAATGTCTGTATCTTATTTGTAAATCAGTAGTCTCCGGTTCTCGGTTGTCGCCTTTTCGTTTACCAGGCGGACTGTATATATTCCAGTTGGCAGCTTGCTGACATTAATAGTCTCTACCTGGCTTGCATTTTCCAATTGCTTATTAATAATTACCTGGCCAAGCTGGTTGATGATTTTTATACTTAGATTTTCTCCCTGCCAGCTTTCGGGCAACTGAATGTTTACTTTATCCATTGCCGGATTTGGGAAGATGGATAATGTTCCTTTACCATTGAAAATAACTATCCTGACTTCACTGTATTTTACAGCGCCGTCAATACCAAGTATTCTGATACGGTAGTAATTGATGCCGCTAGCCGGGTTTGCATGCATGGCATTGTATGTAGCATCAGTATTTGTATTAGCTGTAACGGTTTGTATGGTTGTAAAAGATGTTCCGTTAATACTATGCTCTACTGTATAGGAGTTGATGTTTAATTGCTCCGTTACTTTCCAGGTTAATCCAACCTGTGAACCCTGTGGCTGTGCAGTGAAACTGAGCAGATGAACCGGTAAAGTATTAAAAGTGGCAAAGCCAAAATCTATATTATGATTATTTTGCCCATAGCCACCTGTAGTAATGGATGCCTGGTATCTTCCCCCTACGCCACCAATTTTTGCAGCATCATTGTCACTGAGATTTGGTTGTCCGTTACCAGTTATACTAGTTTTAGTAAAATAATTTATTCCCGAAAGCCCTGCATTTCCGGTAATGGTATTAGAGGTGGTCACAGTTCCTTTTACTCTTATTGTATAAGTGGTGTTGGGTTGTATGTTCACACCATAAGTAATGCCGGTTACACTGACGCCAGTTGCAGAACTAAAATAATAAGATCCATTTGCAGTGGTGGTAACTGTACCAATAACGGTACCGATTCCGTTAACGAGTTCGATTTCCACACCACCTAACCCGGTTTCATTGGCATCCTGAATGCCATCGCCATCCGTATCACTCCAAACCCGGTTACCTATTTCGATAGGTGGTATAGAACTAAAAAATTCAATATCACCCAAGCCAATAGCTTTTCCAAATCCAGAAATACTGGATCCTGTTAATTGGTAAGGGGATCCTGCTACTGCTGTTCCATTAGCCATTGAAAGTCTTTTTACACCACCCGTGTTGATGGCTAAAGGGTCCATTGCGCCAATATATACTTCTCCCGATCCAAGGAGGAATGCTAATGAGCCCAAAGAAACTTCTGAGTGAACTCCGGAAAATTCATCTCCATTAAAAAATTCGCTTGTTCCCGGGCCCTGGTTATTAACAGCGCCACTATTATATGAACTGCCATTTGCAGAAGTAAATGCTCCATTATTTTCCAAAGTGAATGTGCCATTGCAATTACTGCCTGACACCAATATATCTCCTCCAATAGCATAGCGCATTAAAGTACCGCTGGTAGCCAAATTTTGATAGTTATCTTCACTCCATTGATGACCACCCCGGTCCATAAAGGCCATTATCATATCTCCACTTTCATTAAATTCAATATTAGATAATATGGGGGTTGGATAGGTTCTGTCGGTATTTTGCCCGTCTGTTGTACTTGTATTATTTGACCAGGGATACCATTTTGTTCCATAAGGGCCGCTCCATGTCATTGCACCTCCTTTGGCATAGTTCAATGGATAACCTATGACAGCAGATCCGGTAAAAGAAGCAGCGGCTGTGGCATTATTTAATTCAAATACATACGCATAGAGATTAGTTGTGCCCCCTACATTATTTACACCGCTATTTTCACCTGTTGCTACAGCTCCAATATATAATTTTCCCCGGTAAAATTTGGCGCCAAATGGTCTTAACACTCCATTGGTAACAGTAACAGCCGGTAAGCTATAACTGGTCACACTAATTACTGAAGTTGGGTTATAAGCATCATTTAAACCCAACCGATACACTTTTCGGTCGTATAGATTTATTACAAATAGAAATTTTCCATCATCACTGATTTCCAGATCTCCCAGTCCCACTTTACCAACCTGGTCGTAAGCAGCGGGATCGTAGTTGGCAGCAGTATTTACCGCAGTTAGCCCTCTTTGCACATTTGTTCCTATTACACCAAATCCAATTGGTTTACCTGAGACAGCATCAGTACTTCCCAAATAAGTTGCAATAGTATTTGCAGCATTTAGTGTAAAACTTGTTGCAACACCAAAGGCAGGAGGACTTGCAGCTGCATTTGCACGGGTACGATAGGCGCCCAGGTTGCCCACCGCATCCATATCATAAAAATTAGTAACGTTAAAAGAAGTTGCTGTTGGTGTTAGCAAATATATTCCGCCACTTCCCATGACACCCAGTCCTGCATGTCGCTTTACAAAAGCAGCGGTAAAAACTTTTCCTGCTTGCTTGCTAAATGCAACTCCCCATGTTGCTCCTATCGTAGTTCCGTTTAAAGTTAAAGTAGGAGCAGTAGTGCCAGCACTGTTATAAGGGAATCCTACAAACCATGTGGAAGTACCAGAAGTACCACCCCCTAACGGGTCACCATTGGTATACCTGCTAGCATAGACCATTGGATTGGTATTGGCAAGATAATCAGCAGGACTATTTATAGCATAAGTAATTCCCGTTGTGCCTCCGTTAATAAACCGGACAGACGAACCCACTGTTGATCCGTTTCCCGAACTGTAATCAATATTCGGATTAAGACCACATGCACCGGATGCAGGAATTATAAATTCCAGTCTCACAGCCAGGGCATTGGAAACAGATCCCGTATTGGACCCTTGTGTTCCATTATAAGTGCTGCCAGTTAATGGGATGCTAAACGTACCCGCTACTGTGGTGGTGTAAGATGCAATCAGTGCATCACTGCTATTAAAGGCATTTACAATAATACCCTTAACCAATGGCTCATTGGGAGCTGAAGTTTGTCGTGTACCATTGCCATTGTAATCACGGAAAATAGTTCCTGTTGTTTGGGCTGTTGCTGTTACTGACCGGAAAATAAAAGTGAAGCAGATAACAAATCTGAATAGATTTTTCATTGTTGGTTTTTTATAAGATTGGATATGTAAGTGAAAATGATTTTCTACTTTCAGCTCATTCAGGAAAATACCGAAGTAAAATTTCAATTCCCATCTAATGATAATCTGTAAAAATAATAATTGTTTACTCTTAGTAAAGAGGAAGTTTACTTGATTTTAATAGAAAAAATACGAGTAAGGAAATAGTAATTATCCCATATGAATGGATATTTCATTGCGATGCTTTTCAAAAAAAGACTGCCATTTTGAGGCAACTATATAATAGGTTGTTTAACTCCTGTACTTCAGTAGTATTTAAGCTTTGCAACAGCGACACTTAAACAGAGAAGCATTGACAATGATACACTACCGCTACTGACGCAGCAGCCATTTTTTATTTTCTGCATCATAAAAAAAGGTATAAACAGTTTCCTGTTTTTCCGTTGGAGCTATCAGGTTAAAGTTAAACTCCATGCCGTGTACAATTAAATTCCCGTATTGATCAGTGCGGATGCGGCGAACTTTGTTATCTCCGCGGGGTTCAAGGTTTTCTAATGTAAATTCTTTTTGTAATGAGCCGACAAATTTCCCTTCGCTATTTAATACAACAGACAGTATCTCTGAGTTTCTGCCCGTACCGAAAAAAAGCTTTCGTTTGCCTGTGATATAGGTTATACCCATTCCCATTGCATCTGTATGATCAATCTGGTCAATAATTTTCTTTTTCTTAATATCAATTGCATAAATGTGTCCGTTTTCTTCATATCGTTTTGAACCAGCTACTGAAGAAACATATAATATCCCTGACTCACAGAGATAAACCATGCCTATAATTCCAAATGGATTATCCGTATTAATGGAGTCTGCTAATGGAAGCCGCATAAATTCTTTCATACCGCCGGTTCTTGCATCCACCCGGTAAATGGTATTGTTTTCCGAAACCGGATTATCAAGTATACTAATAAAAGGTGCAGGTGCTGTGAAAATATTTCCGCTTTCATCCAACAGAATCGGTGCCAGCCACCCACCCCTTTTCCAGGACGAATCCTGAAATGATTTAGTAATTGCTGCGTTGGGGTTTCCGGGCTGATTACTCTGCAGCAACACCAATCCCATTGTTTTTATTTCTGCTGTACTAAAAAAAGAAAACCGGGAATCAAAGCCTAATGATTGGATAAAAGATGGATTGCCTTTGCAGTTATTCGCATTAAACTCTGTTTCTTCGTCTTTGCAAGATGAAAGGATGAACAAGTTGCAGATGATGCAAACAGTAATTGAAAGAAAACTTAATTTCATGAATGATTAATTAAAAAGAAACTTATTTCACCGGAATAAACATCGGGCCCGCAAAACAGGGATATACTTTTGTTTTCCAAATTCCGTTTTCCAGCACATTATCCGCCCAGCAATATTCATTTCCATTACGATCATCGTTTCTCATTTGTGCCACATACCACACTATCAATGATGAATTTTGAATATCCTCCGGCTGCGGTTCTATAAATTTTTCCGGGCCCTGGTGATAATCGGTATTGCAGCAGGGACCAATGGTTACTAAATCATTTTCTCCTTCATCACGGTTGGTAAGATATTTAGTGACATAAACATAATTAAAGTCCCCCCTTCCGCCATCTTTAAATTGTCCTTTGCCAGGTTCCATATAATAACCTGATTGAGAATTGCCGATTTTATACTGATAGCCTTCCGGTGTGTAAGAAGTCAAACTGTTTTGATCTTTCCAGTTTTCTTTTTGCCAGGATTGCCACCCATTTTGATTCCATTCATAAAAATTATTTTGCACACCGGCAAATGCAATGCGGAATACCGGGCGGTAAGTTCCAGTATTACCACAGCCTCTTCCTATACTTGCACAGGAGATACGGAATTTTCCATCATTATAAAACTCATACCGCTGGCGGTAATTATAATTACAGGGAGTTGGCCAACCCTCACTACGGTAAATTTGCTCCAGCACAAAACCAACTACCTTATTATTATCATCTTTCAATTCGGCCACTTTCGGTATTTCCCATGCTACTACTGCCGCCTGGCTAAAATAAGGACAGCCCACCGCATCGCTGTACCCAAAGCCATCGGTACCACTATAACTTACATGCCAGTCCACCAGCTTAGCACTGCGTAAAATAGGTATGCTATTAAAAGAAACATCAGAAATCCGCAAACCATCACTGCTGGTGAGCATATAATTCATATTCCATCCATTCTTATTCAGTTTTTGCTCCACTTCGCAATAGCAGGAAGTTATTTTATCATCCTGCAATCTTTTTTCTGTTATCATTGGTGCAGCAGGGCTGCTGTTTCCTACATCTGTCCAGCGGATGCCCACAAGCCGATGATCTGTTAAATCAACGATTGCCCATAATGCTTTATCGCCTTTAACAAAAGTAGGAGCTACACATAAATGGCGGCTTCTTTCACAGCGGCTCCGGTTAAGGGATGTTTTGGTGCTGGCCATCACCGCATCTTTCTCAGATGGTTTCATCCCCAATGCGTTTTGTACTTCTGGTGATTCAACAGCAATTTTAACGGCCAAGTTTTTTAAATAAGCAGGAATATCGGGCTGTGAGTTGCTGCTGTAGTAACTACCTACTACTTTTTGCTGCTGCACATCCACCAATGCAATGGAAGTATTGTTGAGAGCATAATTATACATCTCCACCCTGTAACAATCTGGCAGGTTATAAGAAGTTTTAACGGAAGTCATATCACTTTGCCTTGCCGGATATACACCAAACACTTCATTCCTGAAGGGAAGTTTAGAAAAAGGGTCTTTGAGAAATTGTGTAAATGCTGAATCATTCAATGCGATAATCTGAGCAAGCGATTGGTCGTTGCTCAAACTGTCTTTGCAGAGCAGAACAGGCCGTGGGTTTAGCAATGCTGCTTTTATTTCATTTACTCTTTCCTCTACAAATGGAAATGTTTTAAGACTATCTGCCGATACAAGTACCGAGTTGATGGCATCGGCATCATATCCTGCATGCAGTTTTTCCAGAGAGGGGTTGTTATTGCAGGAAACTCCAATGCAGCCAATAAACAAATATAATAACAGGTTGCTGCTAATTCCTCTTTGTTTCATCATCGGAAAATGGATTGGCATAAGCCGGATTTTTTAGAACTGATGAATCAGAAAGACTCAGTAAAAAGCTCACCAGGTCTTTTCGTTCCTGCGAATTTAATTTGAATCCGCTTACCAGCGGATGTTTATATGGATTCTTTCTTCCATCCCCTTTTACCTGCCCTTTCAATACGTTTCTGCCGCCCTCTTCATACACTGCAATTACTTCATCTACTGTGGCAGCACTTCCATCATGAAAATAGGGAGCGGTAAAAGCAAGGTTGCGCAGCGTTGGCACTTTGTATTTACCTATGTCCGCCGGGTTATTGGTGATATCAAACATTCCCTGATCGTAAATCGGATAGCTCCCTTTCCCATCCAGGTTATAGAGACCGGTATTAAAGTAGAAATCAATAGTGCCACTGGCCGTCTTTATCAGTGGTGTACTAAAATTAATTCCGGCATGACAGGAACTGCAATTCAGTTTTGCTGAGAAAAACAGTTTCATCCCGTTTACTGCTGCCTGGCTAATGGCGGTGGTGTCTTTTTGAAAAGTATAGTTATCATACTGCGCATTAAAGGACAAGATTGTTTTTACAAAACTGGTGATAGCAGATTGAATGTTTTTGATGCTGACGGGATTCTGCTCCGTTGAGAAAACTGTTTTGAATTGCTGCTGGTAATATTTATCGGCTTTTATCTTTTCCAAAATTTTATTCTCGTTTCCCTTCATGCCTAATTCAACGGGATGCTCATTGAACATAGGATTGTTAATCTGCCTTTCAGGAAAATGAATGGTGGAGTCGGCCGCCGTAAGGTACTTTTCGAAAACGATATTGATTAGTGGTTTTGCATTTCGCTGGTGCAAATCTCCGAATGCACCGATAGAACGGTTGTAGCTGTCTGTAAATGCAAACTCCTGTGCATGACAACTGGCACAGGCTTTTGTGTTGTTGATGGAAAGCCGCCTGTCGTAAAACAAATAGCGGCCGAGTTCTGCTTTTTCTTTTGTAAAAGGATTGTCGCTGCTGAAGTAAATGCTGTCGTTGATAAATGCCGGCACCAGACTTTTGAAATCCGTTTTCTCTTTTTTGTTTTGTGAACAACTGATGAAGACGGTTGTAACAATTAAAAGGAAGTAAATGAGATACCGGACGGCTGTCATGGCATAAAAATAGATAACCATGTGAATAAAAGATTATTGTTTTTTTGTTGCTGATAGCTTCTGCACAGCGATAGTTGTGCTTTGCAACGCCGACACCTGACATTGTATCAACGACACCTGACATTGCATCACATCCAGAAACTCTTGCAACATGCACACTATCCATTGCACAATTGACAGTATGCTTTGCATGACTGACAGTATCGTTTGCAGAGGCTCCACTATGCTTTGCATGACTGACATCTGCCATTGTATCAACGACACCTGACATTGCAGCAGCTACAGAGTCCATTGCAGAGCAGACAGGGTGCTTTGCATGGCTGACAGATGCGTTTGTACTGGCTGGTTATGTGTTAGTTGGGAGTAAATCGCCTTTGCTGACAAGGGCTGCGGTTGCAAATTCGGAACAATCTGGTGATGATGCGACAGGTTGCCACCGGTGGTACTAATGGTTGCCCCCGTCAGGGTTTGCAATCGCTAATGGGCAAAAAAAATCCTGCCTAAGGCAGGATTTAAATTATATAAAAAACAACTTATGATTTGTATTGTGGTATCAATCCATTAGCCAGTTCCACCATTTTCTTAATGCCATCTTCTGGTAAATTACCTTTCTTGAATTCGGCCATTACATCCGGCAGTTTGTTGTCCATTTCCATTAAGAAATGTTCTTCAAACTCTTTTACTCTTTTCACCGCTACCTCTTTCAACAATCCGTTTGTACCGAGATAGATAATAGCTACCTGCTTTTCTACTGCAAAAGGTGAGTATTGTGGTTGCTTCAAAATTTCCACATTTCTTGCGCCTTTATCAATTACGTTTTTCGTAGCAGCATCAAGGTCGCCACCAAATTTAGAGAAGGCTTCCAGTTCCCGGTAAAGAGCCTGGTCCAATTTCAATGTACCGGCCACTTTCTTCATGGATTTGATCTGTGCATTACCACCGACACGGCTTACAGAAATACCAACGTTGATTGCAGGACGGATACCTGACAAGAAAAGGTTTGTTTCAAGGAATATCTGCCCGTCAGTAATGGAGATTACGTTTGTCGGGATATAAGCTGATACGTCACCAGCCTGTGTTTCAATGATAGGCAATGCAGTCAATGAACCACCCCCTTTTATTAAATGCCTGATACTGTCAGGAACATCATTCATATTTTTTACTACTGCATCATCTGTGATAACTTTCGCAGCTCTTTCCAGCAAACGACTATGGAGATAGAATACGTCACCCGGATATGCCTCACGACCCGGAGGACGACGCAATAACAAGGATACCTCACGGTATGCTACTGCTTGTTTAGAAAGATCATCATAAATAATCAATGCTGGACGACCGGTATCACGGAAAAATTCTCCAATAGCAGCACCGGCAAATGGTGCGTAGAACTGTAATGGTGCAGGGTCTGATGCAGAAGCCGCAACGATAGTAGTGTATTGCATTGCACCAGCATCAGCCAATGTTTGCATTACACCAGCAATAGTAGAAGCTTTCTGACCAATGGCCACATATATACAATACACAGGTTTGCCTGCTGCAAAAAATTCTCTTTGATTAATGATGGTGTCAACAGCAATCGCTGTTTTACCAGTTTGACGGTCACCGATAATCAGCTCTCTTTGTCCACGGCCAATCGGAATCATCGCATCAATGGCTTTGATACCCGTTTGCAATGGTTCTTTTACCGGCTCCCGGAAGATAACACCCGGTGCTTTTCTTTCCAGTGGCATTTCGTATAGCTCACCGGTGATTGGTCCTTTACCATCAATAGGATTGCCCAATGTATTTACCACACGGCCCACCATTCCTTCTCCTACTTTGATAGAAGCGATCTGCCCGGTGCGTTTTACTTTTGAACCTTCTTTAATTCCTTTGCTTTCACCCATCAATACCACACCCACATTATCTTCTTCGAGGTTCAAA
>JANNCC010000052.1:0-5194 GCA_031386125.1 Chitinophagaceae bacterium | reverse complement strand
GTTGCATCTGAAACTTGTATTGTTTCTTTCCCATTCACCAACATACAACTACTACCGCCACCATCAAGGTTTAAAGCTTCCCAACATCCAAGGTCTTTAAAAACATGGGCTTCCTGTGTTAATGTAGCGCCTTCAGCAATATTGGGGAATCGGCCCTGAATAACTAAAATGATCAGTTTATTATCTTTTGTGTAGCCCATTGCCGTACGGGGATGTTTGTCTTCAATGGCTTTGCCGGCAAATTTCAATTCATCTTCATTTGTTATATTGATTTCACCGAACTGTAAAAGAGCTGGGCCACCACCAACTGCTGTCTGAACCTTCCATTTGTACTTAAGAACATCATTTGGTAATTGCAAATGCTCCATCAATTGTTTAGTTCTTTTATTTACTGAATCAATAGAAACTCTCTGCAAAGAATCTTTCCACATCATAGGAAAAGGTATCATGTATGAGTATTTTTTTGAGGAGTCTGAATACAACCACGCAACATCTGCTTCTCTTTTCTTTGAAATACCAATTGCACTACCAAAAGTATGACGGTAAGTGAACGTATCCTTTCCCCTCCCGTTTATTGTATGGATATTATACCCAACTAATTTTCCTTCTTTTATAACCACATTCAAATTCTGGTTCGTTGAGAATGAAAAGAAAGTTGTATTCACTACTAACAATGGCTTATCATTCTTATCATAAAACTTAGCAGGAGTTAAACGTCGTTTATAAGTTGTATCAACAGTAAAGTCTAATTTCTTGTCTTTCAAATCTGCTTCTACATAATAAGCAATATTCGGTTTGCCATCCAGCAGACTGGTTGTTTTGTAGATATGAACTGATGACGGCAATGCCTGATACAATGAATCAACATTGTGCCATTTTAATTGACCGTTTACCTGTAACCCTAAAAATAAACTGAGAATAAATATTGTAAAGATTCTTGTCATAACTCCTGACTAGTGACTCCTGACTCCCGCCTTTTCACTCTCCCATTTATCTCTTCCATAGCCTGCTATTACATGCCTTTCGCTGTGATAAGATGAACGAACCAACGGACCGCTTTCTACATAATCCAATCCGAGGTTGTAACCGATCTCCCGGTATGCAGCAAATTCATCAGGATGCACAAACCGATGAACAGATAAATGTTTTTTTGTTGGTTGCAGATATTGACCAATCGTTACCACATCACAACCATTGGCCTGTAAATCTTTCAGTGTTTGTATTACTTCTTCTTTTTCTTCACCCAAACCGAGCATGATGCCACTCTTGGTTCTCATGCCACCTTCTTTCAATGTCCGTATCACTTCCATACTTCGCCAGTACTTAGCTTGTATTCGGACTTGTCTTGTCAATCGTTCTACCGTTTCAATATTGTGGCTAACAACTTCCGGTGTAGCATCAATTACTCTTTGTATATCCTCTTTTATTCCTTTAAAATCAGGAATCAATGTTTCTAATGTGGTATCAGGATTTAATGCTTTAACAGCTTTGATGGTATTATTCCAGATGATGGAGCCGCCATCTTTTAATTCGTCACGGTCAACCGAAGTGATAACGGCATGTTTCACTTTCATCAGGTGTATAGCTTCTGCTACCCTTTGAGGTTCGTCCCAATCCACTTCTTCAGGCTTACCTGTAGCTACAGAGCAGAATCCACAGCTTCTGGTGCATATATTCCCCAAGATCATAAAAGTGGCGGTGCCGGCTCCCCAGCATTCTCCCATATTCGGGCAGTTACCGCTTTCACAAATAGTGTGGAGTTTATGATCGTCTACCAGGCTGCGGACATGTTTATAGCTTTCGCCGATGGGAAGTTTTACCCTGAGCCAGTCTGGCTTTTTTATCCTTGTGTTATCAACCGCCGCAGAAGTTACCGGTAACTCAATCATTGGGCAAAAATACGGCCATTACTTTCGCCGTCCAAACAGGATGGAGATGTAACCCTGGAAGAACATTTGTTTTTCCTTCTGGCCAAACATGATGGGAATTTTGGAACCGTAGAATTCAATACATAATCCAGCTTCAATGCCGGAAACAACTTCATTAAACCGGCCATAATCAAACCGCATAGCTGTTTTTACAAAAGCACCGGGCTTCATTTTTATTTCGCTCCAGCCTTTGCCAAGTCCGCCGCCACCGATAATTGTGGGGCCGAGAAATAAGGAACTATCTGCAACTGAGTATTTGATAGTTTTATCTTCCCCGGTCACAGGATCCTGTACTTGCAGGTAATAAGGCTTCAATAAACCAAGAGCAAGTCCCCCATTAAAAATAGCAGAGACGGCAACGCCGTTTTTATTCCCCTTCTGTCCAAGTATATATTGCTGACCAAAACCTAATGCAGCCTGGTAAAAACTGTTGAGCTTACCATAAATAAAAGGGTTGCTGAACACAAGACCACCTCCGTTAGATATTTTTTCTTCTTTCTGATGTTTTATTTCAGTCAGGTCAATCCGGTAGGTAGTTGTTTTCCGGTTGGTCTTCATCTTACCCAACTCGTAGAATGCGCCATATCCGTTGCTACGACCCTGCAGGCCAAAAATATTTTGCTTTCTATAAACCAGCACACCTTCTTCCGACTGCTTTATCAGGGTGCTTATTTTTTGACGGCGGACTTCTTTCTTATCTTCTTTGGAAAATTTGCGGCTGGCAGTATCCTGTGCGGATGATGCCATAACAATCGTTGCAAGCAATACAGTAAGGGGTAGTTTCTTCACGAAGATACTTTTTTAGCTAAGAGATTAAATGAGAAAAAGAGAATACAATTTACTGCGTTCATATTACTCTCATTTCTTAAAAATTACTTAAGAGAACAGTAAACAAACGAGAGGAAAAACGGATTAAACTCTTTTTCCTCCTTTTCTCTTTGTTCTCTTAGTCAATAACGTAAATTTAGGGCAAAATATTGATAATGACTTCCACAGTAGTTTATAACGGCGATTTACGAACCACCTGCACCCACCTGAAAAGCAGCAACTCCTTTGAAACAGATGCCCCGACCGATAACAATGGAAAAGGTGAACGGTTCTCCCCTACCGACCTGCTGGCTACCAGCCTTGCCACCTGTATGATAACGGTGATGGGAATTAAGGCCCGGACAATGGGTTTTGACCTGAACGATGTAAAGATTGATGTATTAAAAATTATGAAAGCCGACCCCCGCCGGGTGGGTGGTATAGAATTAACTTTCCATATACCCGATGCGTTGAAGGATATTGATGAGAAGACAAAGACTATTTTGAAAAATACAGGGAATGCCTGCCCGGTTCAGTTTAGTATTCATCCTGAGATTGAGGTGAAGGTGGATTGGGGGGTGTGGAGTGATTAGTTTTTTTGTATAAAATATCATTGAACTTCAGTATTTTTCTATACAAGAACTTACGCAAAGCAATGCGTTAGCGGCAATAAGCATTAAAAGCATGAAAACTATCATTCTATTGTTACTTCCTTTATTTGGTTTTTCTCAAATTAAGTTAGAGCCAAAAAAGCTTTTTGATGGGAAGATTCAGATTTCGATTCCAGTTGAATTAAAAGAGACCGATAATCCATTATCCCTGGAAAACGATGATATCTTATTTGTAACTGGAGATAAGGATGTCATTCTTAGTATTAGTTATACGGCGGAAAAGTTGAATTTTAATCAATTTTATGCCTACCAACGATTCTTAATAAAGGGTTTAAAAGAAGATTTTTCCAATATTATTATTGCCGATTCAGGTGTTGTCAAAAACAATGAAAGACAAATTGGCTTTATAGAATGCCAGCAAGCAATTAATGATAAATCAGTTTATACCTCTATCTATTTTACCAGTGTTGACGGAAGGATTTTTAAAATTTCCTTGGAGTATGTAAAAGACTACCGAGCTCAATGGAAAAACGTAAACAAGGACATAATGGAGACGCTTAAGCCTTTTTAGATTTAATGCGGCTAACATTAGGTTTGCTGCTATGCTGGCTTCCGAATATATCCTCATCTTGTTATTCTCTATTGAGCTTAAGTCCCAGCTTCCGTAATTCTATTCAGCTTTTGTACTTAACTTCAACTTCACTAAACCAGTCAACTTATTTTAGGACGAGACATTTTCAATTGGGCTTCCGCTCTGGCTGACGAATATACATGCCAGCACAGCAGAAAGCCCGGACGTTATACTACACCCTCAAAATTGAATTACCAACCCCACATTCAAGGCACCTCTTTCTGCCACAATATTCATTCTTCAACTCAATCAATGCCTGGCTATCAAAAGCATTTTTATTTTCAATCCCTAATTTCTGAAATCCTTTGGTAATGCTATTACCTTCAGCAGCCGTTTTCTCCAACCATTTCAATGCCTTTTCCTTATACTTGTTTTCATCATGATAGTTGCCATAGGCAAATAACACCGGGGCTACGGTGTTGATAATAATATTGTCAATCATTGCTGCACCAAGGGTTTTCTTTTTTAAAGAAGATGCTTCATCAAACTGGTAGTGGTAATGCCAGTAATCATTCGCCGTGGTATCAAACCACTTCACCACATCTTTCACCGACGCTGTCTCTTTTATTTTGGAGAATAAATGAGCTGATTCGGTTATCAGCATGGCTAATTGTGCTAAACGTATAGTAGGAAAATTTCCCGGCCTCATTCGTAAGAAATGAATGGGATGGTGTATTGGCTTTAGTCTATACTTTTCTTTCAGGAATTTATACTCCCGTTGTAATAACTGCGGATAATCATCAGCGAACTTTTCTTCCAGCAAACCAGCCTGACCCAGCAGCAATGCTTCTAACTGGTGTATCTGGCTTTTATGTTTAGCCAATACATTTATGGGAATTGATTTGGCAATGGCTTCAAAAGCATCGGCGTTTACTTTCATTCCAAAATTGCGGGCCAGCAACCACCAGAATGTTTCTTCCCAGTGATAATTGTTTTGTTGAAGGTAGGTCTCAACTGCTTTTGCTTTTCGCAGCAGTCTTTCCACCAGCAACCTGTCTTTCCAGCTTTTCCATATTATATCCCTGACGGTGTTGATGCTCTTCTCACAAGGGATGAAAGAATCGGCATTCATCAATTCTTCATATCGCTGTAATAAGATTTTTGAAACCCTGCCGCTTAATTCTAATACCGGGACGACGGAACTCTGTTCTGTTGAATTAGCCGGAACGGAGTTCCGGCCTCCATCGTCCTCCCACACTACATGCAGGATAACGTTG
>JANNCC010000042.1:0-2194 GCA_031386125.1 Chitinophagaceae bacterium | reverse complement strand
GGTTCGGGTAAGGGATGGTACAATTATGATGGCGCCAATAATTTATTAACTCCCATTCCCGGTCGTGTAATGGTAATAAGAACCGCCAGTGGCAAATATGCCAAGGTGGAAATTCTGAATTATTACAAAGGCGGTGTTACTCCATCTGCCACGGCACCGGACAATGTAAAAATAAACGAGCAGCGGTACTACAAATTCCGTTACACTTACCAGGGCAATGGAACATTGACTTTTTAATTTAGTCATCGTCCCTTGGAAGTGTACCCTGAGTTTATCGAAGAGCACTTTTCATCTTTCCGAAATTCTGTTCATCAAATACTATTAAGAAGCTGTCATTAAGGACAGCTTCTTTTTAATTTGTGGACATCTGTGTTCTTCTGTGGCCAAATTAAAAATCTGCCGTAGGCAGAGTTCGTGAAATTTTGTGTGCCTTCGTGGCCCATATGTATTTAACCTGCGCAGCAGGTATATTGGTATTTAATTCTGTACTGAGCTTGTCGAAGTATTAGTGCCATTCGTGGCCAACCTCTATTCATGGCTAAACCGGCTGTTTATTTCCTTAACTTCGCCCCCATTTTAGAACAGGTATGAGTGATAAATACAAAGAATTTTCGGGATTAAATTTACCGGCTTTCGAAGCGGAAATGCTGGCACAATGGTCAGAAAGTCAGGCATTTGAAAAAAGCGTCTCCCTCCGTGAAGGTGCCACTCCTTTTGTATTTTACGAAGGCCCGCCCAGTGCCAATGGTATGCCTGGCATTCACCATGTTATTTCAAGAACATTAAAGGATCTGGTTTGCCGCTATAAAACGATGAAAGGTTTCCAGGTAAAAAGAAAAGGCGGCTGGGACACTCATGGCCTGCCGATTGAACTCGGCGTTGAAAAGGAGCTGGGTATTACCAAAGAAGATATTGGTAAAAAAATATCAGTTGAAGAGTATAACCAGAAATGCAGGGAAGCTGTATTGCGTTATAAAGACAAGTGGGATGACATTACCCGGAAAATGGGTTATTGGGTTGATCTCAACGACCCCTACATCACTTTCAAAAATGAATACATTGAAACACTCTGGTGGATACTGAGTGAGTTGTATAAAAAAGGATTGCTCTACGAAAGTGTAAGTATCCAACCTTACTCACCTGCCGCAGGAACGGGTTTGAGTTCGCATGAACTAAACCAGCCGGGAACATATAAGGATGTGAAGGATACGAGTGCAGTGGCGATGTTTAAACTTGCAACAAAAGCCAACCAAGAACATCTTACGTATAAAAAAATGACGCATTCCATTATAGACACTGCGCCAATTATTGCAAATACAGACGGGGCTATCTATTTAATGGCATGGACAACTACCCCATGGACTTTACCATCGAATCTTGGGTTGACGGTTGGACCGAATATTGATTATGTTTTGGTACAAACATTTAATCCTTATACTCATCTCCCGATAAATGTAATTCTTGCTAAAAACTTAGTTGGCAAATACTTTAAAGCTGAAGGAGAAAATGGTGATTTTGAAAATTATGTTGCGGAGGTAAAATTAATCCCTTGGCAAATCATTACTCAATTTAAAGGAAGCGAATTAGAGGGATTAGAATACGAACAACTCCTTCCTTACGAAGCCAATTCATTAGCAGCTATACAAGAAATAACTCCTGATGCAAAACCATTCCGTGTAATGGTAGATAGTTTCGTTACTACTGAAGATGGTACTGGTATCGTTCATACCGCACCAGCATTTGGTGCAGATGACTATAAAGTAGGAAAGAAATACAACATCGGCATCTTAACGATGGTGGACAGGGAAGGAAAATTTGTGGATGGACTGGGTGAGTTCAGCAATCGTTATGTAAAAAACTACAAAGACGATCCGAACTATGTGGATGTGAACGTTGACATAGCAGTAAAACTAAAAAAAGAAAACCGGGCTTTTAAAGTAGAAAAATACGAACACAATTATCCGCATTGCTGGCGGACAGACAAACCCATTCTTTACTATCCCTTAGATGCATGGTTTATAAAAACCACGGCAGTAAAAGAAAGAATGGTGGAATTAAATAAAACCATCAACTGGAAACCAAAATCAACCGGCGAAGGCCGCTTTGGTAATTGGTTGGAAAATGTAGTGGATTGGAACCTCAGCCGTTCAAGATTTTGGGGAACTCCGTTGCCAATCTGGAAATGCGGAGAAGT
>JANNCC010000038.1:0-5852 GCA_031386125.1 Chitinophagaceae bacterium | reverse complement strand
AAGGCTGCTGATATAAATATTACCATCCTGGTCAACAAATAAACCAGGTGTTTTTTCAATAACCTCATAACCATTGGTGGAGGCTTCTACCAGGTTTTCAGGGTCAATAATCAGTTTGTCATCTTCCTGCCTCATCAATGGCTTTTTGGAAGTAACAACTGCTGTTTCTAATGTTTTTCCCAACGGCTCAGCGGTAAAGCTGAAAGTTGTTTGATTGCCGGACGTAGAAATTCTTTTTTCAATGGGTTGATAATTGATGGAAGTAATGTTGACCGTATATTGATTATTTTTTGTCAAATCAAATTTGGCTATGCCGCTGCTGTCGGCAACTTTTTTTATTATTTGTGTGCTATCTAATCTGTTGGTAAGGGTGATTGATGCAAAAGCTACTGGCTCTTTTTTTTGGGTTGTTATTTTGACTGTAACAACTGTTTCTTCACTTGTTTGACCCACCTGTGACTGCGCAACGATTGAAAAAAACAGAAAGCTTACAAAAAAAATAGGGAATAGATTGCTTCGCATTTTGATGATTTATTTGGTAATAGCCCAATGTTTGTAGAAGATTTTCTACAATTGGCTCATTTAGCGGTGAAAGTATCTATTCTACCGCAAACAAAAGAATGGCCTGATAGTTGGATTTCCTAAATAAAATTTAAATTATGAAAAAATTGATGACAATATTAGCCGCCGGAGTTCTTATTGCTGCCTGTTCAGATAGTAAAGAACGCTACATTGATTTATCAACTGGCAAACCTGTAGAAGTTGTAAAAGATGAGAAAACAGGTTTTATGGTGAATAAAGAAACTAACGAAGTTCTTTATATCTATGTGGATACAAAGAAGAAGGATACTATTTATGGCAAGACCGGTAAGGTTATTAACGGCCATGTGATATTGACCGCCGACAAAGAATACGTATATGATGAAGATGAAAAATTAAAATCAGGTGAAAATGCCGGTGCAGAATATAAAGACGGTGACTATAAAGTAGAAGTAGAAAAGGATGGAGATACAAAAATAAAGAATGGCGACAAAAAAATAAAAACTGATGGTGAAACTGGGGAAAAGAAAGTAAAAAACGATTAACTCCTTATGAAATAATATAGGCAAAGCTACCAACTGGTGGCTTTGCTCTTTTATGGAATGGACTCTTCAAATCATTTAGTTTTTGGCTTTTGCGGATATTCTTATGTCTTTCCTCTCTTATTTTTTCCTATGTGAATTGTCGTTGCTTCATCAATAGAGTGAGTTCTGTGAATATCGTTTTCTTTTTTGGCCAGCTCAGATAATTGCACATAGAATTTTTTAAGTGTCTCCAGTTCTTTTGCAGAAAGGTCTTCTACATCAATCAGCCGGTTGCTGGCGGTAGAACTGGCTGCGATAAGTTCATTTAGTTTTAATTGAATGGCTACGGTGTCTTTATTCTGCGATTGCTGAATCACAAATACCATCAGGAAGGTGATAATAGTAGTGCCGGTATTAATAACCAGCTGCCAGGTATTGGAAAAATTAAAAACAGGCCCGGTAATACCCCAAACGATAATCACAAGGAATGCCAGTATAAAAGCGGTTGAACTGCCTGTTGCTTTGGTTATTTTGCCGGAAAAATTTTCGAACGCAATAGAAAATTTATTTTTTGTTTTCATATCAATTGATTTAAAGTGGAAGTGTTTGTAGATTTACCTTGTTCGAATTAATTAGTGAAATTAAATCATTTTGACTGTCAGCTATGGTTCAATTTACTGCAACAATAAAACGATTCGGCTCACAGGGTGAGAAAACAGGATGGACATATTTTGAAGTGCCTCCGGATCTGGTACAGGATCTAAAACCGGGTAATCGCAAAGAATTTAAAGTAAAAGGAAAACTAGATACTCATCCCATCAAAAGGGTGTCATTACTTCCTATGGGTGGGGGCAGGTTTATTTTTGTTTTGAATGCTACTCTGAGAAAGGCGATTGGTAAAAAGCATGGTGCGATGATAAAAGTTCAGTTAACAGAAGACAAAAGTGAGTTTATTTTCAATAAAGACTTTATGGAATGCCTAAATGATGAACCAGCCGCAAAAATATTTTTTCAAAGTTTAACCGGATCACACCAACGATACTTCAGTAAATGGATTGATGATGCTAAAACGGAGCCAACAAAAATAAAGCGGATAACAATGGCAGTTGATGCACTGGCAAAGAAATGGGGTTATCCGGAAATGCTGCGGGCCTCGCAGGGGAAATTATAGTTATTTAAACGGATTTGAATACTTCACATCTGTTGTTACAATTGCATCAGTTAACGTCTTTAAAAAAGCTACCAATGCTGCTTTATCAGGAGAAGATAAATTTAAAAGGCGGGGTTGCCCACCTGGTAACCGCATCTGTGGCGACAGGTTAGGATGATTCCTTACACCGGTGCTATAATGTTCCACTACCTGCTCCAGTGTAGTAAAACGTCCATCATGCATATAAGGAGTTGTTAACTCTACATTGCGAAGGGAAGTTACTTTAAACGTAGCATCAAGATTTACGTTACTGACAACAGCACCAAAGCCCCTGTCTGTAGTCGCCATATCAAGTCCATTATTTTTTTCCTGTGGTGCAGTAAAAGTTTCTGAACCATGGCAGGCAGTACAAGCATTTTGCGGTGAGAGAAAAATCTCCTTACCCCTGTTTTCCTGAGCAGTAAAATTTGGAAACGGTGCATCAGGCGGTGGTGCAGGCACTGTAGGAAAGGTTGATCTCCCTGCATCATATTTTGATTGAAAAGAAACAATAGAACGTACATACTGTGAAAGAGCTAAAGAAATCCTGGTGCTGTTAATAGCAGCATCGCCAAAAGCTTTGGTAAAAAGGGAAGGATAGTAGGCAAGTGTTCTCAACTTGGTTTCTAATTGTGGTAATGTCATCCCCATCTCTACTAAATCCTGTATTGGCTGCAATGTCTGGTCTTCGAGGGTGGCTGCCCGTTGGTCCCAGAAGAAACGGCCATTTGGGTAATATTTTGCATCAATTAACGACATTGAATTTCTCCCTGTCACCCCGCCATTAAAACCCAGGCTTTTGGCAACAGGGTCAGAAAAACCATTGGCCTGTTTGTGGCAGGAAGCACAGGCAATGGTATTATTAATAGAAAGATTTTTATCGTAGAACAAGACCCGACCAAGTGTAGCTCCGTTATCAGTAATTGCATTACCGGCAGGGGTATTTATCTGTGCCTGAATAGGCGGGGCATTCAGGTAGGCCGGTTGGGCTATGTTGGCATAATTGAAGGGGGTGGCAGGTAAATTTAAAACAACTGCAACAGGGTCAACAGGTGTTGGATCAGGGGTAGTGTTATCACCACTTTTATTACAGGCAATAAACACAAAAAGGAAGGAAAGTCCTGTAACGAAAATCATTTTGGGCTTGTTGGCAAACATAGTCGGGGCTTTAGGTGGTGGCCTATGACAGGCCGTTTAATTAAAAGTTTAAAATACTAAGATTTTTTTCATATTCATAATAGCAGCGTTATGAATGTGATTTTGACGTTTACCGAACTAAAAACCCTTCTCTGCAATTATTTCTTTTATTTGCAACATGATTTCCTCTGTAAAAGATTTCCGGAATCCCTTTTTCATCGGTGTGGCGGGGGTTGGGATGAGTGCCATTGCCCAGTACTTGAAAGGCATCGGAATGAACGTTTCCGGCAGTGATCGGTTTTTTGCACCGGGTGAGTACAACGAAACAAAGGAAAAATTAGAGGCAGAAGACATTCAATGCTTTTTACAAAATGGCGAAGGTATTACTGAATCAACCGATCTTATTGTTGTATCAACTGCCATAGAAGATACCGTAGCAGAAGTGCAGAAGGCAAAGCAATTAAATATTCCAATACTCAGGCGTTCAGAACTGTTATCATTAATTGCGGACAGTAAAAAAACAATTGCAGTAGGTGGAACCAGTGGCAAGAGTACAACCAGTGCTATGCTGTTTGATATTTTGGAATATGCCGGCCTTCAGCCAAGTATAATCGGTGGTGCAGGATTGATAAGTATTATTAAGCAAGGTAAAATTGGCAATGCAAAAGTGGGGGCAGGAGAGTGGCTGGTAATAGAAGCAGACGAAAGCGATGGTTCTATCGTTCAGTATAAACCAGAAATCGGATTATTGCTGAACATAGACAAAGATCACCAGGAAATAGAAGAGTTACTGCAGGTGTTTGGGGTCTTTAAAAATAACAGCAGGAATTTTGTGGTCAATCAATCGCATCCGCTGGCTTGTCAACTTTCGCAAGAGGTACAACGGGATTTTTCAACCGACCCGGATATTTATGCCGGTTACATTGCTACTGATTTTAACCAGGATGGTTTAACTATCAATTTTAAAATACGGGAGATTCCTTTTCAATTAAATGTGGTTGGAAAGCACAATATGGAAAATGCACTGGCAGCTGTTACTATTGCCAATGGAATTGGGGTAGGTCTTGAAACCTGTGCTGAAGCATTAAGGAGTTATGAGGGCATCTATCGCCGCCACCAGGTATATGGCAAAAATAATGGCGTATGGCTTATTGATGATTATGCACATAATCCTGTCAAATGTGCTGCTGCTATTGAAGCTTGTCAGCCTGTTGCCCCAAAAGTTATTTCGTGGTTTCAGCCTCATGGATACAAACCTACAAAGTTTTTACGGGAAGATTTTGTAAAGGAAATTGCAAGAGTGCTGCGGCCGGAAGATGAAATCTGGATGAGTGAAATATTTTATGCAGGCGGCACGGCTGTAAAAGATATTTCTGCTAATGATTTAATTAGTGATTTAAAAGTATTGGGCAAGAATGCTTTTTTTGTAGAAAATAGAAATGACTTTTTAGCAACTGTACGGCCGCATCTTACTGATAATTGTGTGATACTGCTGATGGCAGCAAGAGACCCGTCACTAGAGCAATTTGCCAAACAAACATGGCAGGATTTATAAACTAAACAAATCAGGAAGCAAACTCAACTACATTCTCCTTAGTTACCGGCAGGAACATATACCAGCATAAAGCCATCAATAAACCAGGGTGTGATGTATCGGAGAGCTGTTTATCTTTTGTAAAATGTACGGCAGCAGCTCCTTCTTTTGTACTGAGACCGCAGGTGACAAAAGGATTTTCTTTAGATTCTTTATACAAGACCAGTTGTGCAAGTGGATTGTTATGTGTAGTATAAAAAAAACGTTCATCGTTTACATCAATAAAATTTTCTTTATTCTCTTGCCCTAACTCACCAATCTTAAAACCGTATTCATTACGAAGAACTGTTTTATTTCTTCTAAAGCCTTCTTTACGAATAAGAAAAACCCTTTTCTGTTTTTCACATTCTACTCTTGCTGAATTGGAAAAAGGATTAAGAATGACAGTTAGAATTTTCTTGTCATCTTTGTAAAGGTGGTAGGTTTCGTTGTTGGAAGAGGAGGCAGCAGATTCCCATCTCATGGCTTAAGGTTTTAGTTGTTGTAATTGGGGAGAAAAGTACAATGGTTTATGTTGGTAACAACTGGTTAACCTAAAATTAATATTAACTTCATATTGAAATGATCCGGGTGTATAAACTGTGCAAAATCCGGTAGTAATCCACATTTTTCCTTTAAAACGTTTAAGCATCAACAATGAATACACGGAAAGAACGAGACAGAAGATTTCTTGAAAGGGCTATTGAATTGTCAAAATATGGCATGGAAGGCGGCCAGGGAGGCCCTTTTGGCTGTGTAGTGGTGAGGGGAGAAGAAATTGTGGGTGAGGGTAACAATATGGTCACCTCTTCCAATGATCCCACGGCTCATGCTGAAGTAGTGGCCATTCGAAATGCCTGTAAAAAATTAGGTACTTACCAACTAAACG
>JANNCC010000366.1:0-5339 GCA_031386125.1 Chitinophagaceae bacterium | reverse complement strand
GCCGCATGAACTTTAAAGATGAGTTTTACCTTGAGTTCACCATTGGCCAGAACTTTTACCCGCTCACCACGACTGATCAATCCGCTCTGGTAAAGGTTTTCTAATGAGAATTCCTTGATATCATACTTCTCAGCAAGCTGTGTAATCTGTCCCAGGTTAAATACTTTATACTCTACACGATGAAAATTATTAAATCCGCGCTTTGGAATACGACGCTGGATTGGCATCTGACCACCTTCATGAGCCATTTTACTTTTATAACCAGCACGGCTCTGTCCGCCTTTTGTACCTTTTCCAGCTGTTCCACCATGTCCGGAACCATCACCACGGCCAATACGTTTTACTTTGTGAGTTGAACCTTTTGCAGGTCTTAATTCGTGTAGTTTCATCTTTTGTTTGCTTTTATTTTTGACTTAACGCCCCGAAAGCATTCGGGGCTCGCTGTATTAATTAAATTTGTTCCACTTTTAGCAGGTGCGTTACCTTACGGATCATACCCAGTATTTGCGGAGTGGCTTCTACTTCTTTGGTAGAATTAGTTTTATTAAGACCTAAAGCCTGCACTGTCAGTTTTTGACGTTCAGATCTGTCAATAGGGCTTTTTACCAATGTTATTTTTATTTTTTTCATAATTCAATTCGTTTTAAAAACGGATTATCCGTTGAATACTTTCTTTAAACCGAGTGTACGGGTTTTAGCAACACTGATTGGTTCACGGAGCAAAGCCAATGCTTTGAAAGTTGCTTTCACTACATTGTGTGGATTAGCAGAACCCAACGATTTAGCTAATACGTCAGTTATACCTGCACTCTCCAGAACGGCACGCATAGAACCTCCGGCAATTACTCCAGTACCATGAGCGGCTGGTTTTATTAATACTTTTGCAGCACCTTCTTTAGCCCATTGGTCATGAGGAATAGTACCCTTCATTACCGGCACTTTAATAAGGTTCTTCTTAGCATCCTCAATTCCTTTGGTAATAGCTTCCTGAACTTCTTTGGCTTTTCCCAAACCATGACCAACTATTCCGGCCTCGTTACCAACAACTACGAGTGCAGAAAAACTGAAGGCACGACCTCCTTTAGTTGTTTTTACCACACGGTTGATGGCAACCACTTTGTCTTTCAGTTCCAGGTCACCTGCTTTTACCCTGTTTACGTTGTACTTTGACATTTATACTTGTAATTAAAGTTTGAATGTTATTTGCTTAAAACTTAAGACCACCTTCTCTTGCTCCATCAGCTACTGATTTCACACGGCCATGATAGAGGTATCCCCCACGGTCAAATGTTACAGTATTGATACCTAACTCAACCGCTTTTTTTGCAATGGCTTCACCAACCATTTTGCTCTTTTCTACCTTATTCACTTTCTGCGCTGCAATGGACTTATCTTTTGAAGAAGCAGCAGCCAATGTCTGGCCGTTTGCATCATCTATCAACTGAGCATAGATATCTGCATTACTTCTGAATACAGACAACCGTGGCTTCTGTGCTGATCCTTCACCAATTTTCCGGCGAATGCGATAGCGGATGTTTTTTCTTCTTTGTGATTTTACTTTTGGATTCATCTCTTTTTATTTGCCCCCATCCCCTAAAGGGGTGTTGAGGAATTTTAATACTACTCAATTTTTCAGCCGCCAGATCCCCTTTAGGGGATAGGGGCATTATTTACCAGCCGCTTTACCAGCTTTCTTACGAACAACTTCACCAACATAACGAACACCTTTTCCTTTGTATGGCTCTGGCTTACGTAAGCCCCTGATCTTTGCAGCTACCTGGCCTATCAATTGTTTATCTATTCCTTCTAAAGTGATAATCGGATTCTGACCTTTTTCCTGGGCCGTTGCCACTTTAATTTCTTTAGGAATCTCAAAAACAATATTATGAGAAAATCCTAATGAAAGATCCAGCAAATTACCCTGGTTGGCGGCTTTAAAACCCACCCCTATCAGTTCTAATTTTCTTTCATATCCGTCTGTTACACCTTTTACCAGGTTTGAAACTAATGAACGATACAAACCATGCAGTGCTCTATGACGAATCTGGTCAGTAGGGCGGGCAAATGTTATCTGGCCGTCCTTTACTTCTACAGTGATATCACGGTCAATAGTCTGCTTCAATTCTCCTTTGGGTCCTTTTACCGTAACCACATTGTCTTTACCCACAGATATCGTGACACCATTGGGAGCTACTACCGGTTGTTTTCCTATACGAGACATAATTTCTTAGTTTATCTTTTTATTGATTACTACTGACTTGTCAGCTTAGTATAGTTTCAGCTTAATGTATCAGCAACTTTTTATTTAGTATATATAGCACAGAACTTCACCCCCTACATTCTGCGCTTTTGCTTCTTTATCAGTCATTACTCCTTTCGAAGTTGATATGATAGCAACACCCAAACCATTCTTTACACGGCGGAATTCAGCAGGTTTTGCATACTGACGCAACCCCGGACTGCTAACCCTTTCCATGCTTTGAATAGCAGGCTGTTTTGTGGAAGCATCATACTTCAAGGCGATTTTAATAACGCCTTGCTTATTATCATCCTCAAATTTGTACTTCAGGATATACCCCTGATTGTACAAAATTTCTGTCATACGCTTCTTCAAATTAGAAGCTGGTATGTCAACTACACGGTGACCGGCCATTTGCGCATTACGGATTCTGGTCAGGAAATCTGCTATAGGATCTGTTACCATATTTTTTGCCCTCCTACGTCTCGTCTTGTTTCAAACGAGACGAAATAATTGGATAGTTTAATTTTAAAAAATTGTTTCTTACCAGCTTGCTTTTTTCAGTCCTGGTATTTTTCCATTCAATGCCATATCCCTTACCATAATCCTGGAAAGGCCGAAATAACGAACGTAACCTCTTGGACGTCCTGTAATCTGGCAACGATTTTTCAACCGAACTCGGGAAGAATTCTTCGGGAGTTCATCAAGAGCTTTCCAGTCGCCTGCTTTTTTCAGCTCTGCTCTTTTAACTGCATGCTGGGCCACCATCTTCTCTCTTTTCTTTTGCCTGGCTTTTACTGATGTTTTTGCCATGTTTATTTATCTCTTTTAGTTTGAATTTGTTTTTGCTGCATTTTTGAAAGGCATACCTAGCTCTTTCAACAATTCGTATGCTTCTTCATCTGTAGAGGCAGTAGTTACAAAAGTGATATCAAGACCTGTGATTTTATTCACCTTATCAATATCAATTTCCGGGAAAATGATTTGTTCTGTTATGCCAAGTGTGTAATTACCACGACCATCAAATGCTTTTTCATTTACACCTTTGAAGTCACGAACACGGGGCAATGCCACTGCAATAAAGCGATCAAGGAATTCGTACATCTTTCCCCCACGAAGCGTAACTCTTGCGCCAATCGGCATATTCTTACGCAGTTTGAAGTTGGAGATGTCTTTCTTAGAATTGGTTGCCACTGCTTTTTGACCAGAGATAGTTGTTAACTCATCAAGAGCTATATCAACCAGTTTCTTATCAGTTACTGCACCGTTTACACCACGATTCAGACAGATTTTCTCCAGTTTGGGAGCCTGCATTATTGTTTCGTAGCTAAACTTTTTTACCAATGCAGGTACAACTTCATTTTTGTACTTATCTGCCAGTCTTGGTGTATATTTTTTTGTACTCATTATTATTTACCTCCCTGAGTTTTTTTGATTTTAAAAACCCTTTCAGTTTTACCTTCCGTTCTTACTCTTGTTACTTTTGCTCCTGCCTTTTGAGCGGCATCCCAGAGCATTACATTGCTAATATGTATAGGTGCTTCTTTTTTAACAATACCACCTTTAGTGTTTTGAGCCGAAGGCTTGGTATGCTTGGTGATGATATTCACACCTTCCACCAAAACTTTAGCCGACTCAACTAAAACTTCTTTTACAACTCTTGGTTTTGATAAATCTTTATCATCACCTGTAATAACCACTACACTGTCCCCTTTGCGGATATTGTACTTGGGTTTAAATCTTGTTTTCATTTTTTATCATTAATGGAGTTTCCTCCTTTTAATCAATTTATAATACTTCTGGTGCCAGTGAAATGATTTTCATGTATCCTTTATCACGGAGCTCTCTGGCTACTGGTCCGAAAATACGGGTACCTCTTGGCTCATCAGACTGATTCAGTATCACTACTGCATTATCATCAAACCGGATATATGAACCATCTTTCCGACGCAGTTTGTTTGTAGTACGAACGATTACTGCTTTCGCCACAGTTCCCTTCTTGATACCGCCAGCTGGTAATGCATCTTTTATAGTTACCACAATCTTATCGCCAATCCTGGCATAACGCTGACCGCTGTTGCCGAGTACCCGGATACAAAGCACCTCTTTGGCACCGCTGTTATCCGCTACATTTAACCGGCTTTCTTGCTGAATCATTTTATTTAGCTTTTAGCTCTTTGCTTTTTTGCTTGGAGCAGTTAAAACGTTTATTAAGTCTTTCAGGAACGACTCGCAACTCACGACCCGTATCCTTATTTTTACTTCACTTTTTCTACCACTTCCACCAATCTCCAACGCTTTGTTTTACTCAGCGGACGGGTTTCCATGATTTTTACTAAATCGCCAATGCTGCATTCGTTTTTATCATCATGAGCATGGAATTTGGTAGTCTTTTTTACGAATTTACCATAGATAGGGTGTTTAACTTTTCTTTCCACCGCAACAGTGATGGTTTTAGCCATTTTGTTGCTGGTTACAACACCTGTTCTTGTTTTTCTTAAATTTCTTTCTTCCATTGTATTAGCTTTATTATGCTTGCTGTTGCTTCAACTTTAATTCAGTTATCAATCGGGCAATATCCCGGCGCAATCCACGGATGGTCATTGGATTCTCCAACGGAGAAATAGTATGAGCAAACTCCAGTTTTTTCAATCGCTGCTTATCTTCTTCCAAACGGGCAGTAAGATCCTGCTCATTCATTCCATGTATGCTTTTAACAAAATCTGCTTTCTTTGACATCGCTATTCGATTTATTAATTATTACGCTGTTACTAAGTCACGGCGTATCATAAATTTCGTTTTGATTGGTAATTTACCGGCCGCCAATGCTAAAGAAGCACGGGCAACTTTTTCATCCACACCATCCACCTCAAATAAAATGCGGCCTGGCTTTACTACTGCAGCCCAATACTCCAGGTTGCCTTTACCCTTACCCATTCTCACCTCTGCAGGTTTGTTAGTAATTGGTTTGTCAGGGAAAATGCGGATCCATACATTACCTTCTCTTTTCATTTCACGGGTCAGGGCCTGACGGGCAGCTTCTATCTGACGGTCGGTTATCCAGTGCTGATCCAGAGCCTTTAAAGCATAAGAACCAAAG
>JANNCC010000083.1:0-8842 GCA_031386125.1 Chitinophagaceae bacterium | reverse complement strand
ACTGTAAAATTTCAGCGAAGTTTTTAATCCGCCAAATTTTAATTCATTTTTTTTAAAGTAATAATTTTCAGGTTTAACCGACTTCTATAATCTGTTCCCGCCCCGGGCCGTTTGATATAAAATGAACGTTAACACCAAGGTACTCATTAATAAACCTAACGTACGTTTTCATAGTATCAGGCAAACTGTCATACGATTTCGCTGCACTGGTGTCTGCATTCCATCCCACAAAGGCTTTATACTGCGGTTTTGGCTTTTGCCTGTCCATTTGAAACGGTATTTCCCGGCTTGTTTTCCCATTAATTTTATAGTCGGTACATATCTGGAGTTCTTTAAAAGAATCCAGCACATCGGCCTTGGTCATCACAATCTTTGTAACTCCGTTTATTATACAGGCAAAATTCAACGCTACAAGATCAATCCATCCACAGCGGCGGGGACGGCCTGTAGTGGCACCAAACTCACTGCCGATTTTTCTTAGCTCCTCCCCGGTTTCATCCTCCAGTTCAGTAGGAAAAGGTCCGCTTCCCACCCTTGTACAATAGGCTTTGGTTACGCCTATCACATCTCTTATTTGCTGGGGAGCTATACCTAACCCACTGCAAACCCCGGCAGAGATGGTACTTGATGATGTTACGTAAGGAAATGTACCAAAATCTATATCCAGCATACTGCCCTGTGCCCCTTCAGCCAGTATTTTTTTTCCTGCCTTTATCTGGTTGTTGATGAAGTATTCGCCGTTGACGATATTCAATTCTTTCAAAAACTCCAATGCTTCAAAAAATTCTTCCTCCCATGCCGTGATGTCTTCCTGGAAATTATAGTTATCTAACAACCGCTGGTGTTTCATTCTGAGTTTGATATAAGAAGTGGTGAAGTTCTTATCCAGCAAATCACCAACCCGCAAACCATTACGGCCGGTCTTATCCATGTATGTAGGACCAATTCCTTTTAAAGTAGAACCAATTTTTTGCGTCCCTTTCGATAATTCAGCCGCCTTGTCCAATGCCCGGTGAGTGGGCAGAATAAGATGTGTACGTTCTGCTATAAAAAGATTTTTCTTTAAATCAATGCCAAAAGAAGCAACAGTATCACATTCTTTTTTCAACGTAATCGGGTCAAGCACTACGCCATTACCAATCAGGTTAATGATGCCTTCCCGAAAAACACCGGAAGGAATCTGGTGAAGCACTACTTTCTTATCGTTTACATACAACGTATGCCCTGCATTGGGGCCACCCTGAAACCGGGCCACCACATCATAATCTTTGGCAAAGAAGTCAACTATTTTTCCTTTTCCTTCATCGCCCCACTGGAGGCCAAGTATTACATCTACCATTTGCTGGATATTAAATTAGTGGCGGGCAAAAATAAGGCTTCATTAAAAAGCCGCCGCATTAAATCCGGTGGCTTGCTCTATTTTTTATACCCAAATAAAACTGACTTGTTAACTTATCACCTTATCAAAGTAATTGTTCCTTTTTTTGTAATTACTTTATTATCCGTACTTATACCTTCAATCATCCATACATACACACCAGTGGGCTGTTCCTTACCAGCTATTTTGCCATCCCAGCCATCATGTTGCCGGGTAGTGAAGAAAATCAACTGACCCCAGCGATTAAACACCCTGAAATAATTGTAGCTTTTAATACCAACCGGGAATGGTGTGAATTTATCGTTGTTTCCATCATTATTCGGAGTAAATCCTGTCGGCACATAAATATCTGGCCCCTTATATACTCTTATTTTTACATACCCTTCCCCTTTACAGCCTTCTGCAGTTACCCCAACTACCTGGTACATTATTTCATCGCCAATAATATTACCAACTTTAACAACCGGGTTAGCAATATTAGGGTTACTTAAACCACCGACTGGCGACCAGGTGTAGCTGATACCGGTTGATGTGGCGAGTAGTTGAAACTCATCACCGGGATGAGCCGTAGTATCAAAAGGAGATGTATTAATTCGCATTGGCCTTGAGGTAACCACTTTCACATCATCAGTAATTAGTGAACGGCAACCTATCGAATCAATAACAGACAACGTATAAGTAGTCGTTTTACTCGGTGTGGCTATTGGATTGGCTCCTGAAGGAGTGTTCAGATAAATGGCCGGTGTCCAGATATATTGAAAACCTCCGGTGCCTTGTAATGTGTAACTCTGCCCATAGCAAATATTCCCATCTGGCCCTGCATTGGGTATCGGCTCTTTATTCACTTTCAAAATCAAAGTATCCTCTGTAGTACAGCGACCCAACGTGGCGGTTAGTATATACTGTGTTGTTCTATCAGGGTTTGCATCGGGGTTGGGGATATTTGTATTGTTCAATCCTATGGCAGGGCTCCATGAATAGATAGTGGCATTGGATACGGCATTCAGTCGTGTTGATGTGCCGTTACAGATGATCGGGTCTGCTAAAGGAGTAAGAAAAAGATTAACAGTAAGGCCGACTGTTGTACTGAAAGAAGTGCGGCAACCAAGATTATCTCTCACTATAATACTGTAAGTACCCGGTGCCACGAAAAAAATATTAGAAGTCTGGAATGTAACGCCATCTATTGAATAAGCATAACTGCTATTTCCTCCGGTAGTATTCACAATTATACTGCCATCATTACCACCATCACAACTGGCATTAATATTCATGGAAGAAGCAGTGAGAACGGCCGGTTGAGTAACCAGGACAGGTCTTGTAGTAATACAATTATTAGCATCCCTGATGGTGGCTGTATAGTTACCCGCCGGAACTATAAATGTGCTACTGCTCTGCCAATTTATACCACCATTAATCGAAAATTGATAAGGTGAAACACCACCGCCAGCAGAAATAATGATCGTACCATTATTCTCACCATTACACACAACGGGAACAGAAGAAGTGCTGGCTGTAAGTGTGGCTGGTTGGGTAATAGAAACTGGCTGCGAACCCTGGCATCCATTACCGGAACGATAGAAGACGGTATAACTCCCTGCAATAAGGCCGGTAAAGCTATTACTGCTTTGCCAGGTTGCTCCATCCAATGAATACTGAAATGGTGCTGTACCCAAGGCAGGTTGGGCAACAGTAATTGTTCCCGTAGCACCGCCATTGCAAAGTACATTGGTTTTACTGACCGTAGTGGTAAGCATCGGCCCGGTTGCCACATTTATGGAGATAGCACCGGTAATGCAGCCGGGGAAATCAGTAACTACAATTGTATGCGGACCAGCACTTACATTGGTAAATGTGAAAGGAATTCCTCCGGAAACTGAAGGGGCACCATCCAATGAGAATCTGTATGGAGCAGTGCCGTTCGCTGGTGTAACCGTGATAGTGCCGTTGACGGCACCATTGCAGGAAGTAGCACCAGAAACTACAGAAGCAGTGGGTCCGAAGCCACTTGAAACAGTAACGTTAAACGGACGGGTACAACCCACATTATCTCTTATCGTTACAAAATGAAGTCCTCCTGATAGATTGGTGAATGTATAAGGATTGGCTCCGCTTTGAAAAGGGCCACCATCAAGTTGCCAGGTAAATGGGGCAACCCCTAAAGTGGCAGTAGCGGTTATCGTTCCATTGTTTACCGCCTGGCAGGATGCAGGTGTAGAACTAGTGTTACCCAATACACCTGGGCCGGCTACTACACTTACATTAACAGGTGTACTGCAACCAACATTATCCGTAATGGTAATAGTATGTGCCCCTGAACTGACATTTAAAAACGTATAAGGGCTTAGGCCGGTTTGTGCAGCACCGCCATCTAACTGCCAGGTAAAAGGAGCTATCCCTGCTGTTGCAGTAGCTGTAATGCTGCCGTTGGCAACAGTAGTACAAGAAGCAATTGTACTAGTGGCATTGCCAGAAACTCCCGGGCCTATCGGTACATCAACCACTATCACATTTGTCTGGCAACCTGTAGCATCTGTTACAATTATATTATGATTACCTCCAAACACATTGCTGAAGGTGAAAGGCACAGCCCCGGATACTGGAAGAAAACCATCCAGTTGAAAAGCAAAGGGTGCCGTTCCGTTAGTTGGTGTAATTGTAATTGAACCGGTGTTTGCTGCGGCACAGGCTGTTGGAGTGGAGGTGGTGCTTGCAAGAAGACTATTATTCCTATTGACCATTACATTAAGAACACTGTTGCAGGAACTCACAGCTTCCGTAATAACTATATTATGCATCCCAAACGATACATTCGTAAATATATGTGGGCTTGGGCCGGTAACGGGTGCGCCGCCATCTAATACATATGTGAAAGGAGAAGTACCTGCACCAAGAGGCACTGTAACGGTGATAGTACCTGTTGGCGGGCCACATTCTGTATTAGTAGTTGTTGCACTTGCATTAAGTGTGCCTAAACGGTTAACCGTAATTGTATCAAAAGAAATGATTTGTGTTGCAGGGTTATCACAAGCCGAGAATGTTGTTCTTATTTCATAGTTAGTGCTGCCAGCCGGGAAACACACATTAGGAAAACTTAAATCAAGCAACCCGGATGTTGTTGTGATAGTATCTGCTGTTGCTAATAATGTTCCTGTCATCGTATAAAGACGGGATATTACATACCTTGATGTTCCGGCTGAAGGAACAAACCGGTATCCTGTATTGTCTTCGCTCCAGACTGTACAGTTTTTTCCCGGTGCCGTTATCGCTTTTGAAACATTTTTTTGCAACCCCAAAATTGCAAAATCACTGTTCCAAGGATTACCCGGATCGCCATCTAATTTTTTTGTCTCGATAAATATATCCACCAGGCCGGTTGATTCATGAATAATCATCTGGGATGTGTTTAATTTGGTGTGATCACCATATAGAACTACCTGGAAGAAACTGATGATTAATTTTCTACAGGGTGCCGTGCCTTCTATCCGCCATTCAATTTTTCGGTCAGGTGATGTAGCTGTTATATTTGGATTTAAATCCTGGTAAGGCCCCATAATGGAAAAGGGTGGATACTTTCTTACGTTCGTTTCAGAACAGGTACCAGTACCCACATAAGGAACAGCCTGACCTACTCCTTGAGTGAAGTCCTGCCTCCAGTCATTTTTACAGTTAGCCTGTGACGGGTCAAAAGATACAATACCGTTAGAGCCAACAACAAAATTACTGAAGAGGGATCCATAAAAACATACCTGGAAGGGAAGATTATTTAGCTGACTGAACTGATCATCTATGTAAGTTTCTGTAGGTTCATTACCGGTGAGTGTAACGAAAGGCATGGGTAAATAAGGAATCGAAATCACCGTATAGTCGTCCGTAGATTTGATATGAGGAATTTGAAAACTCAGGTCAGAGCAGGGTTGGTTACAGGCAAAGTTTATCACTGCCCCGTTGATATTTGTTGGGATACAGTTTTGTGCTGCCGTTTTTCCAGACAGAAAAAAAAAGGAGCAGATCGCTGTCAAAAGCTGTAGAATTCTCATACCGGAGTTAAATGTAAACAAGGTTTTCAGGCACAAGTCAGCCTGTAAGTTACACAAAAAAAGGCCCAGTAAAGGTGGACACAGCTGAAAACAATAAACCACCCTGCGTTACTACAGGGTGGTTTATCAATAATAATTTTTATTAATCACTCTACCGTATCAATGCTACTGTTCCATTTCTGGTTAATACTTTACCGTTTTTATCTACTCCCTGTGCCATGAACACAAAGATACCGGTCGGTTGTTCAACCCCCTGCAATTTTCCATCCCATCCTTTGTAAAGTGTGGTAGAGGAAAATACCAACTGACCCCAACGATTAAACACTTTAAAATAATTGATTGCTTTTATGCCAACGGGGAACGGATAAAATATTTCGTTCAGCCCATCTCCGTTGGGGGTAAAGGCAGAAGGAACATACAATTCCGGACCATTATATACTTTCAACGTAACATATCCTTCACCTTTGCAACCAGCAGGAGTGGAAGCTGTAACCCGGTACATAACATCTGACCCGATAGGGCCAACCGTCAACACAGGGTTTGGAATATTCGGATCGCTTAACCCAATAGATGGCGACCATGAATAAATAGTAGCAGCAGAAGTGGCATTTAACTGGAACTTGTCGCCTGGATAACCGATCGTATCGTAGGGGAAGGTTTTTACTTTTATCGGTGGCGTTACATCTACAGTTACCTGGTCTGTTATTAATGATTTGCAACCAAAAACATCAATCACTTCTGACAAGGTATAAGTAATAGTTTTTAATGGTGTAGAAACAGGATTGGAGATACTGATACTGCTAAGGTTGGTGGAAGGTGTCCATGTGTATTGAACGCCACCAGATCCCTGTAATTGATACGTCTGGCCATAGCAGATGAAACCCGGGGGACCTGCATCAGGAATTGGTGCGGCATTTACATTCACCATTACAATATCGTTGGCAGTACAACGACCAAGTGTTGCCGTTACCGTATATTGGGTTGTTACAGTTGGATTTGCATCCGGGTTTGAAATAGTGGTATTACTCAACCCGGTTGAAGGCGACCAGGAATATACTGTAGCATTGGATACCAACTGTAATGGTGTTGATTTCCCTTCGCAAATGGTAGGATCTATTTGTGGGGTGAATGTAAGATTGTTAGTAAGACCAACTGTTGTTGGAAATGTTGTACTGCAGCCAAGGTTATCATTTACTGTAATATTGTAGTTACCCGGGGCGACATTAAATATAGTAGACGGTTGAAAATTCACTCCATCAATCGAATAAGTATAACCTGCATTTCCACCTGTAGCGTTTACAGTAATCACTCCGTCATTACCGCCATCACAACTGGCATTACTGTTAACAGAAGCCGCTGTTAATACAGCCGGTTCTGTAACCGTTGCTGCCTGTGTTTTTGTGCACCCATTGGCATCACGGATAGTAATTGTATAACTTCCGGCTGCAACAGTGAACACATTGCCTGCCTGCCAGCTTACTCCTGCATTAATAGAATAATCATAAGGCGTTACGCCTCCACCTGCTGTTACAGTTATAGTTCCATTGTTCTGACCATTACAAACTGCAGCAATTGTGGCAGCAGAAGAAGACATGGAAGCCGGTTCTGACACTGTAACTGGTTGCGAACCCTGGCAACCATTGGTCTCCCGGTAATAAGCCGTATAGTTTCCGGCAGTAAGTCCGTTAAAAATATTGCTTGCCTGCCAGGTTATTCCATCCAAAGAATATTGATAAGGTGGGTTGCCAATTACCGGTTGTGTGATTGTAATTATTCCCGTTGCTCCCCCATTGCATAATGCATCTGTTACCGAAACGGTTGTTGTCAATAACGGACCTGCATTTACTACAACTGCTATAGCACTTGAAATACATCCGGCAGCATCGGCTACAACGACTGTATGATTTCCTGCAGCTACATTGGTAAATGTGTATGGAGCTGCTCCTGCCACCGGTGCGCCGCCATCTAAAGCAAACGTATAAGGTGCTGAACCGTTAGTAGGTGTAACTGTAATTGTTCCATTAGATGCGCCGCTGCAGGAAGTAGCCGCAGCTGCAAGTGTTGCATTTAATGGCGGGCCAGCCGTTACGTTTACATTGATTACAGTGTTGCATCCAAAATTATCTGTGATAACCACAGTATGTGCGCCTGCTGTAACATTCGTAAATGTATAGGGGTTGGCACCAGTTTGCGGAGCACCGGCATCCAACTGGTAAGTAAATGGTGCTGTGCCTGCTGTAGCGTCAGCGATTATTGTGCCATTAGCAGCAGCCGGGCAAGTTGTAGCTGTACTTGTCGCATTACCACTAACACCCGGACCTACGGCGACTGTTTCTGTGTTGGTAAAACTGCATCCAACATTATCAGTTATGGTTATGGTATGTAATCCTGCCGGCACATTGGTAAATGTGTAAGGATTGGTGCCGCTTTGCGGGGCTCCCCCATCCAGTTGATAAGTATAAGGTGCTGTGCCGGTAGTAGCATTAGCAGTAATAGTTCCATTGGAAACACCGGTACATGCCGTTGCCGTGCTGGAAAGATTTGCAGTGATGCCTGCTCCGGCATTGACTGTTACTGATACTAATACATTGCAACCAACATTATCAATAATAGTTACAGTATGAAGTCCGGCAGCTACATTGGTAAAAGTATAAGGTGATGCTCCCGGAACTATTGCTCCTCCATCTAACTGCCAGGTAAAAGGTGCCACACCTGTTAATGCTGTTGCAGTTATTGTTCCGTTGTTTACAGTTGGACATGATGTTGCTGTGCTGGTAGTGCTACCAGTATTGCCTGCGCCTGCAGCAACTGTTTCTGTCAATAAAACATTGCAACCAATATTATCAGTTATTGTTATTGTGTGAAGACCGGCTGCCACATTGGTAAAAGTATAGGGTGATGCGCCAGGCACAGCCGGGGCACCATCCAAACTCCATGTAAAAGGTGCAGTACCTGTTAATGCAGTTGCAATGATTGTTCCATTGGAAACAGCCGGGCAAGATGTTGGAGTACTTGTTGTGCTACCATTGTTGCCGGCACCAGTAGCAACTGTTTCTGTCATTACTACATTACATCCTGTGTTATCAATTATTGTAACAATATGAAGACCAGCAGACACATTCGTAAAAGTAAATGGTGATGCACCGGGTACAGGCGGAGCTCCATCAAGGCTCCAGGTGAATGGTGCTGTTCCTGATAAGGCAGTTGCAGTTATGGTTCCATTGGATGCACCCACACATGAAGTCGCAGTACTTGCGGTACTTCCATTTATTCCCGGGCCGGCCCCAACATTTGCATTAAATGAACTGATGCACCCGAGGTTGTCTGTAATTCTTACCACATGAGCACCGGCAGTTACATTGGTAAATGTAAAAGGTGATGCGCCGGGTACTGGTGCATTGCCATCCAATTGCCATGTAAAAGG
>JANNCC010000285.1:0-4163 GCA_031386125.1 Chitinophagaceae bacterium | reverse complement strand
TGCCGCCGCTGCTGGTACTGCAAAGGGTGCTGCCCCAGCTCCTGCCGCCGCTGCTGCTCCTGCCGCCGCTGCCAAAGGAAAGAAGTAATCTTTTTTAATAAGCATATTCAAACCCGTTTCGTTTCAATCGAGACGGGTTTTTTATTGGCGAAATCCGATATTTGAATTCAAGTATAACAACAGTATGAAATTTCTGATAGTTGGTTTGGGAAATACCGGCGACGAATATGCCCACACCAGGCATAATATTGGCTTTGATGTGGTGAATGCCTTTGTACAAAAACATAAAGGAAGTTTCCGGGTGGATAGGCTGGCCTATGTGGCCGAAATAAAATGGAAAGGAAAAACCTTTGTTTGCATTTGCCCCACCACCTTCATGAACCTGAGTGGCAAGGCTGTTAAGTATTGGGTGGATAAAGAAAAAGTGTCGCTGGAAAACACTCTGGTGGCCGTGGACGATTTGGCTTTGCCATTAAGTAAACTAAGGATAAGGCCAACCGGCAGTGATGCCGGTCACAACGGATTAAAAAGTCTGCAGGAAGTACTGGGTACAAATGAGTATCCCAAACTCCGGTTTGGTATCGGGAATAATTATCCTAAAGGTCAGCAAGCCGAGTTTGTGTTGGGCAAATGGCAGAAAGAAGAAGAACCGCTGGTAAAACTGAAAATTGGTAAGTCCGTAGAAGCGATTGAAACCTTTGCTACACAGGGTATTACAACTGCTATGAACCAGGTAAATAATCAGGACTTTTCGTTATGAGAAATGAGATGTATTACTTACTTTAGCAGCCCGACTTTACTTTCTTAAAATCCAATTGACATACTGAGAGCCTGAATATATGGGATGAACAGTCCTTTCATTGTATCCGATGTATTTATTAAAAACACTTCCTTGTTATGAAAATTTTCTGTGTTGGCCGTAATTATGCAGCACATGCTGAAGAATTAGGTAATGAAGTTCCCGACGAACCGGTAATCTTTATGAAACCTAAAAGTGCCATGCTGCAACCGCATACGCCGTTTTATTATCCCGAGTTTACCAATGAACTGCATTACGAATGTGAACTGGTATTACGTATCAGCAAGAATGGTAAATATATACAGGACAAATTTGCCGGTAAGTATTACGATGCGATAACTGCTGGTATAGATTTTACAGCAAGAGATATTCAAAATGAATTAAAAGCAAAAGGATTGCCTTGGGAAAAAGCAAAGGCATGGGATAACTCAGCCGTGATTGGTAAGTGGATTCCGCTGGCGAATATCAAGAACAAGAAAGACATCAATTTCTGCATGTATAAAAATAAGGAACTGGTGCAGCAGAGTAATTCTTCTAACATGATTCACAGTTTTGATAAAATAGTGGCTTATATCTCTAATTTTTTCTCTGTTAATATCGGCGATGTGATTTTTACCGGTACACCCGCCGGTGTGGGTGAAGCGGTGGTGGGAGATGAACTGGAAGCCTTTATTGAAGACGACAGCATGTTTACATTAGAAGTAAAATAAACCTGACCAATTGCTTATATAAAAGCCATTTGCAGCAGCAGGTGGCTTTTGTTTTTTATGACGGGGGACTTTAGTATAAATTTGCTCATTATTGTTTGCTGCTAATGATTGACACCAACATATTGCTGCGGGCCTACCGGTTGATGAGCCAGGTAAAAGTAATGGCTGAAACCTATGAAGCGAACCGTTCGGTTTGTAAATATGTTCATTCCACTTCAAGAGGCCATGAAGCGATTCAATTGGCAACAGCTTTTCAATTACAGCCACAGGATTATGCCAGCCCTTATTACAGAGATGAAAGTTTAATAATGGGAATAGGATTTACGCCTTATGAACAAATGCTGCAACTGTTGGCCAAAGGGGATGATATCTTTACCGGTGGCCGTGAATATTATTCTCATCCTAATTACCGGGGCGATGATAAGCCAACGATGATCCACCAAAGCAGTGCCACAGGTATGCAGGTGATACCAACAACTGGTATAGCACAGGGTGTTCAGTATTTGGAAAAACATAATACGGAACAATTGAAGAAAGGAACAAATGAGGAATTGCCAATTACTATATGTTCACTAGGCGATGCAAGCATGACGGAAGGAGAAGTAAGTGAAGCGTTTCAGTTTGCAGTGCTGAAGCAATTACCAATCATTTACCTGATACAGGATAATAACTGGGGTATTAGTGTAACTGCAGAAGAGGCAAGAGCTATGAATGCTTTTGAATTTGCGGCAGGGTTTAAAGGAATGAACCGGGTGCAGGTGGATGGAAGCGATTTTGAGGCTTCTTATTTAGTGATGAAAGATGTTTGTGAGTTTGTCAGAAAAGAAAGGAAACCTTATTTAGTTCATGCACAGGTGCCATTACTCGGCCATCATACGAGTGGTGTTAGAAAAGAATTTTACAGAACTGACGAAGATTGGGCTAAACACCTGGCACATGACCCTAATCCAAAACTCCGGCAAAAATTATTGGGAAGGGGAGTAACAGAAAACGAATTACAACAGATAGAAAACGAAGCGACAGAATTAGTAGCGAATGATTTTGCAAAAGCGGTAGCTGCCCCGGAGCCCAATCCTGCAACAGTGGAACACCATGTGTTTGTGCCAACACCGGTAACAGCAGAGAGGGGAGAAAGAAGCCCTGCCGGTGCTGAAAAAATTATCATGGTAGATGCTGCGTTATTTGCCATCCGGGAAATAATGGAACAGCACCCCGAAGCGATTTTATACGGGCAAGATGTAGGTAAAAGATTAGGTGGTGTTTTTAGAGAGGCGGCAACATTGGGTGAGCAATTTGGTGAACACCGGGTTTTTAATACTGCCATACAAGAGGCTTATGTTGTTGGTTCGACAGTAGGAATGAGTGCTGTTGGGTTAAAGCCGATTGTTGAAGTGCAGTTTGCTGATTACATCTATCCTGGTTTTAATCAATTGGTGACGGAAGTTTCTAAAAGTTGTTATCTCACTTGCGGTAAATTCCCGGTGTCAATGATATTAAGAGTTCCTGTCGGTGCTTATGGCGGTGGTGGTCCGTATCATAGCGGCAGTGTAGAAACAACGGTGTTGTCAATCAAAGGAATTAAAGTGGCATATCCTTCGAATGCGGCGGATATGAAAGGCCTGATGAAAGCTGCCTACTATGATCCTAATCCGGTAGTAATGCTGGAACATAAAGGCCTTTACTGGAGCAAAGTGCCGGGAACAGAAGATGCAAAAACTCCGGAGCCCTCAAAAGATTACATCCTGCCATTTGGTAAAGCAAATATTGTGGTGAAGGCTTCTCCTGATGCAATTAATAATGGCGAAAGCTGTGTGGTAATTACCTATGGCATGGGAGTGTATTGGGCAAAGGGAGCTGCAAAAAATTTTAATCAGCAAATAGAAATAGTTGATCTGCGAACATTGTATCCATTAGATGAAGTATTAATTTTTGAAAGAGTAAAAGTACATGGCAAATGCCTGGTGCTAACCGAAGAGCAACAAAACAATTCTTTTGCCGAAGCATTGGCCGGACGAATTTCTAAAAACTGTTTCAGTTCTTTGGATGCAGCTGTAGAAGTATTAGGTGCATTAAATCTGCCTGCTGTACCGATGAATATAGGATTGGAAAAAGCGATGTTGCCAGATGGGGATAAGGTGGAGGTGGTTTTGAAGCAGTTATTGAACTCGTAAATTTTTTTTGTTACCAGCTTCAGTTTTTCATAGCATCGCCTGTTGTGTCACACCCTTCATCGTTCGGTTTTCATGTCATCTTTATATCCTCGGGTATATAAGTGCTTTGGAATTTATACAACGCCGTAAGATGACATTGAAGTTTCTTATGAAATGATTGCTGACTCCACAGGAGCTTGATGTCAGTAGAAAATATGTAACAAGTTTGTATGTAACAACTTTGTTACATATTTCAATCATAATTACTTATTTTGGGTAGCTCCGAAGGAGCTTAATGTTAGTAGAAAAGATAAAGGGAATTTGACAGAACCCCGTAGGGGTGAAATATTTTCTTTGTTTACATGTCGCTCCTACGGAGCTCAAATCCTATAGAACAAAATTTTTCTACTGATATACCGCCCCTCTGGGGCTGAGATCTAAAAATTATTCTTCTTCAAAATAATATGAGTCTATTTTCTTGATTTCAAAGTGTTTTGAACAGAG
>JANNCC010000284.1:0-5018 GCA_031386125.1 Chitinophagaceae bacterium | reverse complement strand
TGGGCAATAGCAAGGTGATAATATTTTTCAAATGTTTTTAACTGCAGGCTTACTATTTCATAATTACTCATGTGCTTATAATCGTCGATCAGTTTTTCTATGTGCAGGTCAATAACACTTCGGGCAGGTTCCAGGTGCTGTCTTGCTTTAGAGGCTTCGTAGATTTTGTATCCTTTTGCAGCCAGCCTTCCCATTTCTACCGTGTCTTCAATTACTTTATCAGGATATACTTCAAATAATAGCTGGGAGAAATGGGCCTGGTTCTTTTCTTTCAGTTCTTCAATTTTTGCAAAGAGTTGTTTTGGTTTCAATTTCACCGAAGACTCAAAGTGTTCAGCCTGCCCACCCCGGTGGGCAGGCTTTTTATCAGATTGCAATAAAGAGAAATCGAATTCAAAAGAAGGGCTGTCGTTGAGGTCAGCAAAGTCCACATCATGTAAATAAAAATCTTCAAAAGGCTGAACAGTATTTTTCAATTCAAAATCCGGCTTGCCAAAGAAATGAAGTTTGTAAACAAAGTTGTAGGGTATGTCTGTTCTGTTTATTAAATGGATTTTTAGCTCCTCCACTACCACATCACCAAACTCATCGGTATCCATTACGGGTAGGAATGTAAGCCAAACCCCATCTGCCACTCTTTTTTCTGGCGATGGTTTTTCCTTCCGCACATCATCTACAAATTGCTTTTCTTTTTTTACCGAAAACAATTTCTTTTCTGAAAACCTTTTGAAATAAGGAAAATCCACCTGGTCCATGTAAACAGGAAAGGAAACACCCTCTACATCCACCATCAGCATTTTGTCATTCATTATGTCAACCACTACCGCTTCTTCGTTGGAGTGCAGGATTAAGACTGTATCACCTATCTGGTACTTCATAGTGCAAAAATAAGAATGCCATCCCGAAACAAATCGGGATGGCACACTTAAAGGGTTCAATATTATGCTGAGGGATTTGCCAGCTTACTTTTTCTGTATCCATATAAAAAGTAAAGAACTAACCCAAGAAGCAACCAGCTCAGGAACCACACCCAATTACTTTTTGTCATCCCCGTTAATAAGTAGGAGCAGGTGACCACACCCATCAATGGTATTAACGAATACTTCCTGATAAACGTCAATACTGATAAAGACAAGCAGAGTAGCCAGAATATAATAAGTGAGATTTTGGGTGTCGCCAGATCCATAAAACTCACCTTGTTGGCAATATATTCTTCATTGCCGGAGAAGTCAAAGTTGAACATTCTTTCTATATATCCTTTATCCAGCGTAACAAACAATAGAAATGCAGCTAAAATGATTACAGGGAATATGAACTGTCCGTTTACATAAGGAAGCGAAAACCTACCGGGCACTTTCTCTTTTCTTGGAATAAGCAGCACACCACCGCAAACCAATACAAAGGCAAACAGTGTTGCAATGCTGGTAAAATCCAGCACAAAAGTTTTATCAGTAAAGAGAATGGGAACACCTACCACAATCCCTGTTACAATGGTAGCGAAAGAAGGTGTTTTAAACTTTGAATGAATTTTCTGAAATGCCGGAGGCATAAGCCCATCCCGACTCATACTCATCCACATTCTTGGTTGTCCCATCTGGAAGACTAATAAAACACTGGTCATTGCAATTACTGCACAGATAGATACTAAAACCTGCATCCATGGAATGTCCAGGTTCTCTTTTTCAAAAATGAAAGCCAATGGATCCCCTACCCCATCAAAGTTTCTATAATTAACAGCGCCGGTTAAAACTAAAGTAAGAAGTATGTAAACGATGGTACAAATTACTAATGAAAGAATCATTCCCTTCGGCAAGTCTCGTTGAGGATTTTTGCTTTCTTCTGCCAGCACACTTACTGCATCGAAGCCAATATAAGCAAAGAAAACCCCACTGACAGCCATCATTACCCCGCCAAACCCGTTAGGCATAAAAGATTTTACACCTTCATCGTTTGCCGGTGTCCAATTAAAGGTTAGCCCATTTGAAAAAATCAAAGCACCACCTACTATAATTATCAGCGCAACGATGGCAAGTTTAAGAACTACCATGGCATTGCTGAAATTCCGGCTTTCTTTAATCCCCCTGTACACCAGATATGTAATTAATAGATTAATAACAAGTGCTGGTAAATCCAAAATAATCCGAAGATTGCCCAGCAACGGAGCTGAATTCCAGGCACCTATTAATTCTTTGTTAGCTGTTCCTTCAGCAATGGCTTTTTGTGCTTCCCGGTAACTGCAAGTCAGGTAATCTGGAATATTAATATTGAGCTTACTCATAAACGAAGTAAAGTAGTCGCTCCAGCTAAAGGCTACATAAATATTACCAATAGAATATTCCATTATCAACGCCCAGCCAATAATCCAGGCAAATACTTCACCAAAACTTGCATAGGCATAAGTATAAGCACTGCCAGCCACTGGTATGCGGCTGGCAAATTCAGAATAACAAAATGCTGTAAAAGCACAGGCAATGCCTGTAATAACAAACAATAAAACAACGCCGGGTCCTCCGTTGAAAACGGCTCCACCCAAACTGCTAAAGCTACCTGCACCGATAATTGCTGCAATACCAAAAAAAGTAAGATCCCTAGCAGTCAAGACCCTTTTTAATCCACTCTGGTGAATATCATCACCAGGCAGATCTGCTTCGTTTACAATTTTATCAATGGATTTGCGACGAAATAAAGGGTTTGCCATATCAGTTGGTTTTTGGTCAGGTTAAAATAAGGAAAAAAGCTAAGAGACCAAAAGAGAAAATGAGGAGAAGAGGTAAACAGCCTTTTGAACTTAAAAAACTCTAATACTCCCGTTTAATGAGGAAATGAGCCAATTCTTTCAACGGTTCCTTCCGCTTAGACAGCACAGCAATATCTTCTAAATGATTGAAGGCTTCATCCAGGTATTTATTCTTTAACTGCAAAGCCCATTCGTCTACTTTACAGTCATGGAAAATTTGTACTACTTTTTCTATCTTATCGGGTGGGTTTACTGCCAGCAAACTTTTCAACTCCTTTTGCTGAGCAGAAGAAGATGTTTCAAGAGCATGCAGCAATAGAAATGTTTTTTTATTGGCCAGAATATCACCGCCTACCTGTTTGCCAAATTTCTGCGGGTCGCCAAATGCATCTAAGTAATCATCCTGCACCTGAAAGGCAATGCCTAGTTTTTTTCCAAAATCATATAACAGGTGCTGGTTTCTTTCCCCGGCTCCACCAAGAATAGCTCCGGTTTGCAAACTTGCCGCTAACGCTACGGATGTTTTCAGTTCTATCATCTTCAGGTAAGCATCGAAATTCACAGTTTCCATTTTCTCAAAATCCATATCCATTTGCTGTCCTTCGCAAACTTCTTTAGCTGTTTTATTGAACAGGCGAAGGATTGATTGCAGGTATTCAATACTTATCTTATTCAATTCTTCATAAGCGGCCACCAGCATCACATCTCCGGCCAGCAAAGCGGTATTTTCCCCATATTTTGTATGAACGGTTTCCATGCCCCGGCGCAAAGGGGCTTTGTCCATAATATCATCATGAATCAGAGTGAAGTTGTGGAAAAGTTCTATTGCAGTACCTACATGCCAGGCATCTTCTTTTATTTCCTCAAACAATTCATTGCCCATGAGACAGAGAACGGGACGGATTCTTTTACCACCCAATTTTAAAAAATACTCATTCGGGTCGTATAAAGAAGCCGGTTCCGACGGAAAATGTCGTTTATCAAAGTATAAAGCGAATTTTTGAGAAAGAAGTTCGAATGATTGCATACGGCAAAATAAGTATTACTTTTTCTTTTTACTCTTTTCTTTAGCTGTTTTTTCGCCTGCAAACTCATCCGTTACCACCCATTCATAATCCAATTGTCTTTTAGTAAGATTGGCGGCCACCACTTTTATGGTCACTTTATCCCCCATACTGAATTTTTTACCGCTTCTTTGTCCTACGAGGCAATAATCAGATTCAACATGTCTGAATTCATCGTACTCCAGTAAACTGTTTATACTTATGAGTCCTTCACATTTATGTTCGACTGTTTCCACCCAAAAACCAAAGCTTGCAACTCCACTTATCACTCCTTCAAAATCTTCGCCCAAATAATTTTTCATGTACTGCACCTGTTTGTATTTATTGGCAGCCCTTTCTCCTTCCATCGCCGCTCTTTCTCTTTCGCTGGTATGCTTGCATTTTTCCTCCAGTTTTTTATCAGGGTTGATTTTATTGTTTAACACTTCTTCCAGTATCCGGTGTACCTGCACATCAGGATAACGACGGATAGGCGAAGTAAAATGGCAATAATGTTCGAAGCCTAATCCGTAATGCCCTACATTCTCCGTCGTGTATTTTGCCTTTGCCATTGTGCGGATGCCGAGTTGCTCCAGCACATGCTGTTCAGGCCTTCCATTCACATCATTTAATAGCTGGTTAAAGGATGCAGTAATTGTGTCAGGAGAAGATGTATCAAACTTATGCCCAAATTTTTTGGCAAACGCCGCAAACGGCAACAACTTCTTTTCATCCGGATCATCATGGGTGCGGTAAGGAAATGGAAGCGACTTACCGTTGACTTTAATTTTTGAAATATTTTCTGCCACCGTTCTATTAGCCAGCAGCATCAACTCTTCAATCAACTGATGAGCTTCTTTACTTTCTTTTATCATTATACCAATCGGATTACCTTTTTCATCCAGCTGAAAACGTACTTCCTGAGACGAGAAATTAATAGCCCCATTATTAAATCGCTTCTTTCTGAATTTTTGCGACAGATCATTCAATATCAAGACTTCTTCTGCATATAATCCAGCTTTGGTTTCTATAATTTCCTGCACTTCCTCATATGTAAAGCGATGGTTGGAATGAATCACCGTTTTTCCCAGCCAGTATTGTTTTACTTCTGCTTTGGGTGTTATTTGAAAAATAGCAGAGAAAGTAAGTTTGTCTTCATTGGGTCGTAGCGAACACAGTACATTGGATATATGCTCCGGCAACATTGGATTTACCCTATCAGGCAGATAAACAGAAGT
>JANNCC010000250.1:0-14853 GCA_031386125.1 Chitinophagaceae bacterium | reverse complement strand
GAAAAAAACGGAATTGAAAGTGTGGAAACAGATTTGGGAGAATATATCCAGCAATTAGATGGTGAGCCACCTTATCACATCGTTACTCCCGCCATGCATAAGAGTAAAGAAGATGTGGCGAAACTCTTTACTGAAAAATTAGGCACTGACCCAAAAGCAACTCCGGAACAACTTACATTAGTGGCAAGAGATATACTCCGTGACAAATATGTGCAGGCAGAAATTGGAGTAACTGGGGCCAATTTTATTATTACCGACATCGGCGGCATAGCAGTTACAGAAAACGAAGGCAATGCAAGGTTGAGTTGTTCTATGCCAAAAACACATATTGTAATTGCAGGAATTGAAAAAGTAATTCCTTCGATGGCAGATCTGGCTTTGTTCTGGCCTCTACTGGCTACTTTCGGTACCGGGCAAAGAGTAACAGTGTATAACACAATTATCAGTGGGCCAAGACAAGCCAATGAAACAGATGGCCCGGAAGATATGTATGTAATACTGCTGGACAATGGCCGTACTAATATATTGGGGAATGAAAAGCAACGAGAAAGTCTATACTGCATCCGCTGCGGTGCTTGTTTAAATGCCTGCCCCATTTATAAAAATATTGGTGGACATACCTATGCTACACCTTATAGCGGCCCGATAGGTTCTGTCATCACTCCTCACTTAAAAGATTTGGGAGAGTGGAAACATCTCAGTTATGCTTCATCACTTTGCGGTGCTTGTACAGAAGTATGCGCAGTGAAAATCAACCTGCATGAATTGTTATTGGAGAACCGCCATGAAGCAGTGGAAGAAGGCCACAGTTCATTTGGTGAAAAGATGGTCTGGAAAATGTGGAAGCAGGGAATGATGCGCCGCAAATGGATGAACATGGCAGGAGGAGCTACTAAGAACTGGGTTGTGAATAGTATGGTGAAAGGCTGGAAAGAACACCGGGGTAAAATGGAGTTTCCAAAGAAATCATTTAACCAGTTATGGAAAGATAAATATGGCGGTAATAAATAATCTTTCCTCGCAAGAAATATTGCAGGGAAAGATTACTCAACTAATTCATTCTAACTTTTCTATTTCGCTTTATACAAAATTTCCAAAATCCCTTTTATATCCTGCGGATTTTTATTTAACTCCAGTGCTTTTTCCAAAAGAGCAACGGCCCGTTTAATATCTCCAGTTTCATAATAGCCTTCTCCAAGGCTGGAAACCACATTAGCTGATTCCGGGTATAGGTTATAATTAAGTTGGAAGAGTTTCAAGGCTTCTTTTTTCTTATCCTGCTTCAATAATAAATAAGCAAGGCTGTTTAATTCATTCTCATCATTCACCAATAATCTTAATTGCTTTGCAAGTCCGGCCACACTAATATTTTCGTCAAAGAGGGTTCCATCAACCAGCCATTTGGAGATGGATGCAAAAGAACGGTAATTGGGAGTGTAAGGTTGATTATTCAAAATACTCAACAGGTCTTTTTCTAAAGAGAAAACCGGGAATTCGTTGATGCGGTTTATTTCAACCCCATTTTTATAAATAATAAAAGTGGGCACCCGGAATATTCCTAACCCGGCTTCTTCATGGCCGGGGCCTTGTTTTACTAAGGAGTCGCTGTTGCCTACACCAATCATTTGTACTTTTTTATCAGGAAAAGAAATGGCAGAAAGCAATTTCAGAAAGCGGGGCACTTCTCTTTTACTATCACCGCACCAGGTGCCAAAAAATACTTTGACGCTTACATTTTCAATGCTTTGTTTTTTTAAATTAATGATAGTTGCTGTATTAGGTTGATAAGTATCATAATTAGCATTAAACCATTTCCCAAACGGGTCAATCGTTAGGCTGTCTTTGGTACAAACTCCATAAAGAATTTTCGGTTTTTCAGTTGATGTTTGTGCGGTAGCAGTATATGAGAATGCTATAAATAGCAAACAGATTATTTTGTTCATAAAATAATTTTAAGATTACCTGAATAGTTAAGTAAACGAAACTCCTGTACACTGGTTTGCATACAGGCAAGTTGTGATATGTGAATCAGGTATTAGGCGGTTGCCAGGGCTTGGTGTAGATGCCCTTACATTCATCATCACCGGGAAATAGGTTTGTTTTTAACTTTACTTCTTTGAAGGAAGCATCAACTATAACTTCTTTTGGCACAGCAAATAATTCATCCAGTTGAATATGCATATGTGTTTTTGAAACAGGCAACTGGCCGGTATCCTGTTTTTCAAAGCCAGCTTGTTTTTCACAATCACATTTTGCAGCACTGGTTTTAAAATTATTGGAAAATTTACATTGGAGGTAGTTCAATTGCCGGGCATATTGGGAAAACGCAAAGATGCTGATTAGCAGTATGGCAGATAATTTTCTCACCCTGTGTAAATACTTGTTTTGGTTGGAAAGCTTTTTGGGCTTTTTATACCGGAATAGACGGGTTGCCGGAAAAAAGGATGCACAGAGAGGGGAAAAATAATTTGTGACCGATAATATCAAAGTAGAATAGTATTTATTCCCATAAAATATTATAGACAGATTACCTATTCACTTTGGTATAAGTATATTCGTTTGACGAAGAGTTAAGCAAAATGATTGTTTACAGTTCATCGATAACACACCGGCTACAGTACATCTGCGATTTTATCGGCAAAGAGCTGATTGGAACCCCCCTTCAGATTACTGATAGAAAAGTAGAATTTCTGAATTTTCCGGGACTCCGCATAAACTATAGTACTGAAAAGGTTGCAGAGGATGAATTTTGCCTGCAGCCTCATTCCTTATTATTTGATCAAGGAATCAAGGCACAGGCTGTTGATTGTTTTGAAGTAAACGGGCAAAAAGCATTCTTTAAAACTGACGGAGATTTCCCTTTTGATATTTTTGCTGCTTCTTTTTACTTACTCAGCCGCTACGAAGAATACCAGCCACATCAGAAAGATATATATGGCCGCTATGCTCATGAAAATTCATTGGCTTTTAAAGAAGGGTTTCTTAAGCTTCCACTGATTAATATCTGGCTGGAGCAATTCAAAAATTCTTTACAACAAAAATTTCCCTCATTCACCATTCACCATCCTCCCTACTTACGATATTGACGAAGCTTATTCTTATAAACACAAACAATGGTGGCGAAGTGCCGGTGCTGCTGTCAAAGATTTGGTGAGGGGGAAATGGGACAAGTTTACATTAAGAAGAAAAGTGTTGAATAGCCAGAAACCTGACCCGTTTGATTCATACGACTGGATTGATAATCTGCACCGGCAATATAAACTGCAGCCCCATTATTTTTTTCTGGTTCCTGAGAAAACGGGTAAGTACGACAGGAATATCTTGCCAAAAGAAATAGCATTAAAGGGATTAATGAAACAACATGCTGATAAATACAGTATTGGGGTTCACCCATCATGGCAGAGCGGTGATGAACCGTCTTTGATAAAAAAAGAAATTCAAACCATTGAACATATAACTACTTTAAAAATCACTTCTTCCCGTCAGCATTTTATCCGCTTCACATTACCGAAAACGTTCCGGCATCTTATTGAAGCAGGGATTAAAGACGATTTTTCAATGGGTTATGGGAGTATCAATGGCTTCAGGGCATCGGTGACTTCTGCTTTTTACTGGTATGATTTGGAAAAAGAGGAAACAACTTATCTGCTGCTGCATCCGTTTTGCTACATGGAAGCCAATTCTTTTTTTGAACAAAAATTGACCGCACAGCAGGCACTGGAAGAAATGCGTCATTATTATTCGGTGATAAAAGCAGTGAATGGAACCATGATTACCCTTTGGCATAATACTTTTTTGGGAACAGATAAATTGTTTCAAGGCTGGAGAGAAGTGTATGCACTATTTCTAAAAGAAGTAAATGGTGAGATCGGGACAGCCAGATCATCGTCTTAAACTCCTTCGGATTCCGGTTGCTCCGGTGGAGGAATTGCTTTAAATGCTTTGTTGACTAAGTAAATTCCCAATAGCGTCACTAATCCACCGATAGTTATATAGATAGTAACCTTTTCATTAAAAATCAGCCAGCCGCACAATACAGCCACCATTGGATTTACATATGCATAAATGGAAACCTGCTCTGTAGGTAAATTTTGCAAGGCATATAAATAACAGATAAAAGCGATGAGGGAGCCAAAAATAACTAAGTACGCAATGGCTGCCCAGGATTGCCACGGAATGGCAGAAAGAGCAACAGCTTTGCCGGAGGTGGTAGAAAAACTGTATAAAACAATACCACTGATTACCATTTGTAAACCCAGGCTGAAATAAGGATTGAAATTAAGAGCCTGTTTTTTTGTATATAAAGTAGCTATGGCCCATGTCCAGGTGGCAATGACAGAGAAAAGTATTCCTAATTGAAATTGCGGATTCCAAAAATCGTTCAGGTGGTCATAAAAAATAACGCATACTCCGCTGAAACCAAGCAGCAAACCAATAATAGCTTTTACGGGCATTTTTTCTTTTGAAATAAAAAGCCCTATTACCACTATCCACAAAGGAAAGATGGCGCCAATGATGGCGCCAAGACCGGCTGAAATTTTATACTGCAGGGCCAAAGTGCTGAGGCCATTGCTAATCATGAAATTTAAAAAACTTAAGACCAGTATAGGAATCCATTCTTTTCCTTTTGGCAGTGCGGTTTTTTTATATAGAAAGAAAGCAACGTAACAACAACCGCCGAGCAACTGGCGGATGGCAGCCATTTGCAACGCATCAGGAATGTGTTGTACTCCTTCTTTCGAAGCTATCCAGGTGGTACCCCATAATACACAAACTAATGCTAAACAAAAAAATGCTTTTGCCCGGGTTCCTTTTTTATGAATTGTAAGCGGATTAAATACCGCTAATTTTTTTAATGAATCGGCAGATGATTGGATGATAGTTTTATGGAAGTCAAAAATGTTCATCAATGTTTAAAATGTCTCAGGCCTGTTATCACCATTGTCAGATTATTTTCTTTACAATACTCAATGGAATCAGTATCTCTTATCGAACCACCCGGTTGGATAAAGGCAGTAATGCCAGCCTCATGCCCCATCTTCACACAATCATTAAAAGGGAAAAAAGCATCACTGGCCATCACCGCACCTGTCAAATCAAACTTGAATTGTTTTGCTTTTTCAATAGCCTGCCGCAGCGAATCAATACGACTCGTTTGGCCGCAGCCTTTACCAATCAGTTGTTTGTTTTTTACTAAGGCAATTGCATTCGATTTTAAATGCTTGCAAACTAAATTGGCAAAAGTCAAATCTGTTTTTTCCGCTGCAGTAGTTTCTCTCCCACCAGCTTCTTTCCATTCAGTAAAATTGCCTTCATCAATACCTTGTATGAGCACACCGTTCAGCACCGATTTATATTGTTTTTTAGAAGAAGGCTGTGCTTTCAGTTGTAATAAAATCCTGTTCTTCTTCGATTTTAAAATGGCCAACGCATCCTCATTAAAGTCAGGGGCAATCAATACTTCAAAGAAAATTTGATTAATTGCTACTGCGGTTGCTTTATCAATAGTGCCATTGCAAACCAGCACTCCACCAAAAGCACTTTCATTATCACCCGCCAGGGCTGTATCCCAGCTTTCCTTTACGGTTGAACGTTGTGCAACACCACAAACATTGGTATGCTTGATGATGGCAAAAGTCGTATCGTTGAATTCTTTTATTAATTGCATGGCCGCATCCACATCCACCAAATTATTATACGAAAGTTCTTTACCATTCAGCTGGTCAAACAGATTATCCAAATCACCATAAAAAACCCCGAACTGGTGTGGGTTCTCACCATACCGCATTGCTTTGGGGTTGGTGATTGATTCCAAAAAATATAATGACTCTGAAGGGTTGAAATATTTTGCAATGGCCACATCATAATGTGCCACCACTTCAAATGCTTTAGCCGCAAATGATTTTCGTTGTTCCAGCGTTGTTTCAGCTTTTTGTTCTTTCAGCAACAGTTCAAGGTCAGCATAATCTTTTTTTGCCGCTATCACCGCCACATCTTTAAAATTCTTAGCAGCAGCTCTTATCATAGATGGTCCACCGATATCAATCTTTTCAATAATGGATTTTTCATCAGTAGTGGAGGCCACAGTTTCTTCAAACGGATACAGATCCACAATCACTAAATCAATTTCCGGAATATTGTATTCTTTCATTTCTTGTAGATGGGTATTATCATCTCTTTTGCCCAATATGCCGCCAAATACAGACGGATGCAATGTTTTTACCCGGCCACCAAGTATGGACGGATAAGTGGTCAGGTCTTCCACAGGTATTACTTTCACCCCCAGGGTTTCAATAAAAGTTTGTGTGCCGCCGGTGGAATAGATTGTTACATTATTTTCTGCCAGCAGTTGCACAATGTTCTCCAGTCCATCTTTGTAAAAAACAGAAATAAGTGCCGATTGAATCTTTTTGTTCATAAAATTGATGGGTTGATAGGAGGTCCCGCCTTGGGCGGGATTGGGAGGGACAAAGATAAGTTACCGGAGGCTCATCACAAAAGCCCCCTTCACTGTCACATCATGCCATGGAATATGTAATGAATCGCAATCTTTTTTCCAGTAGTTAGTTTTCCAGGCTGGCACAGATCCATCAAACACAACTTGTTTTATATCTAAGGAAGCCGCCAGCTTCTTAATATAGACTTTCGGATTTTTAGAAATCACCAGCAAATCAACCAAAGGTTTTGGTTGTTGTGGAGTAAAGGAAACAGACTCGTCTAATAACAAAATGTGTTTGCCATTATAACTGAGGTAGTTTTCATAAACCGTTAAGTTGTTAAGAGTAGCTGCATCTGTTATCCTGTAAAGTATTCTTGAGGGTTTTAAATGGAAGTTGCGGGCAAAATCGTTTGTTAACAAATCACTGTCGCCAACAAAAAAATAGTTTCTCCCATTTACAACATCAATGGCTCTTTTCTGCGGTACGTTGTAAACGATTATTTTTTCCTGCTGATTACTTTCTATAAACGAAAACGAACGTAACCCTATAAAACATAGCAATGCAAGCAAGCCAACCTTTAATCCTTTCGTTGATTTTTCCATCAGCCAGTAACAGATGCCAATGGAAAACAACACCAGCAGAACAGCCTGCAAAATACTTATCTGCAAACCATCCCACAGTGAGAACCTGATAGTTTCTATCTTTTCGATATAAGTATTCATTAACCAGATAAGCCCGGATATTAGTTTGCCAGTTAAAATTGCCACAGCAGGAATAAATGAAATAACGCAGAGAAAAATTTCTCCTAACAGAATGGCACTTGATAAAGGCACTGCCAGAAAATTAGTTAGTATAAATAAATTAGGGAACTGGTGAAAGTGATAAATACTTAAGGGAACTGTTAATATTTGTGCGGCCAGGGTTACTGCATTCAATTTCCAAAGAAAGTCGAGTAATTTATTTTTGATATAAAACCAATTATAAATGGGCCGCATAAAAATAATAATACTCAGCACCGCTGCATAGGAAAGCTGAAAGCCTACATCCCATAACCAGTAAGGATTAATACACAGCAGAATAAAAGCCGAGACAGCCATTGTATTGTAAATGGATGTTTTCTTAGAAAGTGATTCTCCCAACACAATGCAGGTAAACATTAACGCAGAACGAAGTATAGATGGCTGTGCACCTGCCAGCAAACTAAACAACCACAGGCCAGTGATAATAAGAACAGGGCTTAGCCATTTTGTTCTTCTTCTCTTTTTTAATGGTTTTAGCACCAGGGCGAGCAACCAGTAAATTAATCCCAGGTGAAGACCGGATATGGCAATGATATGCACCACTCCGGTGTTAGTATATGACTGGACCAGCGACTGCTCAAGATCATCTTTATATCCAATTAATAAGGCTTCGGCCAACCCTAATTCTTTATTCCCTTTAATATTCTTCCGTAGGATGTTCAGCACTCTTTCTCTTGACGTATAAATAAATTTCCTGAACCAGTTTTCTTTCTTTCCGCTCAGTACTTCAAATTCATCTGTTTTTAAATAAACCTGATGAGTGATTCCCTGGAAAAGAGAATATCGTTTGTAGTCAAATCCTCCGGGGTTGCCGGAGTTCTTTATCTCCTGCAGCGATTTTTTGAAAAGGATTTGGGAGCCGTAGGCTAATTGCAAAGTAGAATCCTTTTTAAAGTAAAGAATAATCTTTCCTTTTACTGCAATAGATTGACCATTGTGTAATAAGTAACTGACCGTTGCATTTGCTTTGATTGATTTTGTTTTTTCAACTGGCGGCTCATCCAGTGTAACGATAAGGGCATCCTCTTGCTGGTAAAAATTTCCCAGCCATTGTTTGTTGTTCGTTATATCTTTTTGCCATGCCAGCATGGCACCGATGGAAAAGAAAAGAATGCTGGTGATAATGCCATTGATAAATGCAAACCGATACCGCTTGAAGAAAGGAATAAAGAAAAAACTCAACAGGGCAGCAAAGGCAATAGAAAGAATAATCCACCAGGTATTAATGTCAATCTGGAAATGCCACTGCATCATAATGCCAGCTATCGTAGCCAGTAGCAACTTGATAAACGGAAATTTTTTCCAGAAATTGAAACCATACAGAACCATACCGAAAAGATAAGCAGCTCTTTATTCATGAACAATACCACTTTCCGGGAATATCAATCAGCCTAACAGTTTGTTCAGATAAGCAATTTGCCCCAGATGGTATATATTATGTTCTATCATCCCATTTATAAGAAATCGGAAATTATACTTGCGGTAGTCAACAATTTCTTCAAGGAAATCATCATTTTTCTTCTTTAGCAGGGCTATTATTTTTTTATTAGTGGCTTTAAACTTTACCACACCCTTTTTCCAGCTATGCACTTTAGGGTTGATATTTTGCCAGTCAAGTTCTTCAGCGGCAACCAAATCATATGTTTGGTCTTTTTCAATTCTTTTCAAAGTAAAATCAGCCCATGTTGTCATGTGGTAAATTAACTCCAGCATAGAATGCTCAGTGTCGTTGGGTTTAATTGAAGCTGTAGCCGTATTCACTTCTTCCAGCATCTTATACACAGCCCTGCCAAACCAGGGCTCGCCGCTGTTCACATTGTATAGGCGTCGGATTAAAGATTCAATTTCTTTTCCCCCTTTTTTCATGATCATAAATTTAACTCAGGCAACCAAAATATTTCCTCATCAATTATTTGCGAAGTTTTAGTTATTTTTTTTACGGTATTTCTACTTACTTTTTTTCTGGTTTTTATTTACTAATTGTACGGTATTATAGGACATGTTTTTCCGATTTTCCCTGATAATCTTCTCTTTATAAATAATTTTAATTTGTAATTAATTGGTTTGCACCATTTTGATGATGATTTTGCTTCGGCTGCAATAATAGCTTTATCCGGTAATTAATATTAATAAACTCAAAAAACTTAAAGCTATGATGACAATTGAAAAAAAATCAGTAAAAGTTGGCAAGTTTGTCAACACCACACATGTTGATACAGTAATAAAAAACTATAAGCAACAAAGGTGGATTCACAATTCCAAACGCCTGGGCAAAGAAGATTCGCTGAGTGTTTGGTTTAGTGTGGAAGATCTGGAAATTTTTTTAGAAAAAGCAAAAGAACATGGTGGTGATGGTGTTCGTTTTTACTTTGGTGCTTATGATGAGAATTTTGCTGACAAACCGTTGTATGCGGGCAGACAAACGGTAGTGATGGTAGCCACCAGGCAAAAAGAAACATTATCTGGAAGCATTGATAAGGATATTTATATCAACACTGAAAACGGTACAAGCATACTGGCTTATAATGTTGGTCGCCTTTGCCCACCTTTTTGCCAAAACGGAGACGATTTTGGCGGAATTGGAATTACTATCGTAGATAAAGGCGATGACGGGCTAATAGTTACCTGATAGAGATTAAGCCTTTTTAACCCTAAAACCTCCTGGTAACAGGAGGTTTTGTTTTTATAGTACTAAATTTAAGACCTATTTTATCCCAGTGACATTTTTACCATCTTATGCTTACTTTATTGCTATCAGTTTACTGGTAAGCCTGTCTGTTTTTTTTAAACCAGTGGCTCCGTACCCGTATTTAAGGTTATTCCCGCCTTTTTTATTGCTTACACTCGTAGCAGAGTCGTTGGGGTCTTACTGGTCAACTATTGGTAAGAATAATTTAGCCCTTTATAATTTTTTCTCAACTTTTGAATTCTGCTTTTATTTTTTACTGATTAGTTTTATTATCAGCAGTAGAAAGATAAAAAAGATAATTTGGGTTAGCACCGTGCTTTATGCCGCAACTGCGATAATTAATATCCTGTTTATTCAAAAAATGAAAACATTTCATACAACTACCTATGCTGTGGGTTGTTTGCTGGTTGTCGCTTTTTGTATTTACTATTTTTTTGAGGTGTTCAAATTTCCTAAATCGGGAAAACTTCAGCATAATCCTGCATTCTGGATTTGCTCAGGTCTTCTTTTTTTTTATTGTTGTGGTTTTCCACTGTATGGATTGGTTAACTTATGGAGCCAGCATTCAAAGCTGTTAGCTAAAAATTTTTTGGAAATCGTTACTATTCTTAATATTTTTTTATACTCTTTATTTACGATTGGTTTTTTATGTATAAGAATCCGGAAATATACTTTGTCACCATTGTTGGGATAATATTGGGCTTGCTGCTGGTTAGCTTTATAGTAGTGATGCTGGTAATGTACAAGCGGCGGCAGCAGAAGCAGGAGCAGGAAATGGCAAAGGTGAAAGATATGTATGAAAACGAAGTGTTGCTGTCGCAATTGGAAATTCAGGAAAATACATTTAAAACTATCTCACAGGAGTTGCACGATAACATCGGGCAGATGCTTTCAGTAGTTAAGCTGTCTCTTTCGGCATTGCCGCTGGAAAAGGAACACAAAGCCTACCAACTTGTTCATCATTCCCAGCAGGTATTAAATAAAGCTATTGTTGACCTTTCAGATCTTACTAAAAGTTTACATACTGACAGGATTGCTGATTTAGGACTAGCAGAATCTATCCACTTTGAACTATTAACTGTAAAAAATGCCGGGTTGATTCAGGTTCAGTTTACTGTTTCAGGAAGTGAATTTGATTTACAGGAACAAAAAGCAATTTTTTTATTCCGCATGTTCCAGGAGATGCTGAATAATATTTTAAAACATTCTAAAGCCACACATGCAATTGTTGGATTAACTTACCATCCCGATAATACCTTTGAAATGAAAATAGAAGATAATGGGATTGGGTTTGATGTACCCGACAAAAAATCGTCCCCTGTTTCTTCTAAAGGAGTAGGGCTTAAAAGCATGTTTAACCGGGCAAAACTAATTGGCGCAGATATTAATATCAGCAGCCAGTTGGGTAGCGGCACCTGCATAATTGTAAAACTTATACAGAAGACATAAGAATAATATGATAAAGGCTAACAAGAAAATCCAGGTGGCAATAACAGATGACCACACCCTGCTAAGAAATGCATTGGCAAGATTAGTTAACTCATTTGATGGCTACACAGTATTGATGGAGGCTGACAATGGAAAAGACCTTCGTACTAAAATTTTGCAGCATATGGTGCCGGATATTGTTTTGCTGGATGTAAATATGCCGGAGATGGATGGATTTGAAACCACACAATGGCTTCGCAAAAATTATCCGCATATAAAAGTGCTGGTGCTGTCTATGTTAAGTGATGAGAAAACAATTATCAAAATGTTTCGCCTTGGCGCAAAAGGATATTTGCTGAAAAATACAGACGCCGATGAGTTGAAAAAGGCATTAGATTCTATTACTAATAAAAATGTTTATTTGTCGGAATATGTATCTGGCAAACTGGTAAGTGGTTTGAATAAAGATGCTGAACAGGATAGAAAACTTGTAACTTTAAATGAAAGGGAACGGGATTTTTTACGCTGGGCCTGTACAGAGTTAGCGTATAAGGACATTGCTGAAAAGATGAATCTCAGTTCCCGCACAATTGATGACTACCGGCAGGCATTATTCAATAAACTAAAAGTACACAGCCGGGTGGGGCTTGTTATGTATGCGATCAGGAGTGGAATAGTTGAGATATAAAAGACAGTTACTTACTCAAATACATACTTCTATCCTTATACAACTGCCGGAAGTAAGGGTCTCTCAAATCTTTAATAAACCGTATCGCTTCACCGGTGCTTTTCATTTCTGGCCCCAGCTCTTTATTCACTCCGGGAAACTTATTGAAAGAGAACACCGGTTCTTTAATAGCAAAGCCATTTAGCTTTTTCTCGAAAGTGAAATCCTTCAGCTTATGTGTGCCCATCATTATTTTAGTGGCAACATTGAGGTAAGGTATCTGGTAAGCTTTGGCAATGAAAGGAGTTGTTCTGGATGCCCTTGGGTTTGCTTCTATCACAAACACTTTGTCGTTCTTAATCGCAAACTGGATATTGATCAAGCCTAATATTTTCAACTCTCTTGCTATTTTTTCTGCATACTCTTCCATAGTATGCACAATCAATGGAGTAAGGTTGAAAGCAGGTAATACTGCATTACTATCGCCACTATGGATGCCAGCCGGTTCAATATGCTCCATCACACCCATCACATGAAAATCTTCTCCATCGAAAATGGCATCAATCTCTGCTTCCTGACAACGATCAAGAAAATGATCAATCAATATTTTATTACCGGGTAAATGTTTTAATAAACTTACCACTGCTTTTTCCACTTCCTCATCATTCAGTACAATTCTCATTCTTTGTCCGCCTAATACATAAGATGGACGAACCAGTACAGGATAGCCTACCTTATTAGCAACGGCTATGGCTTCATCCACACCTTCCGCTGTTCCATAATCAGGATAAGGAATTTCTAATTCCTTCAGCCTGTCGCTGAAACGGCCACGGTCTTCGGCAATGTCCATACTGTCATAAGAAGTACCGATAATTTTAATTCCTTTTGCATGTAATTTCTCAGCCAGCTTCAATGCTGTTTGTCCGCCAAGTTGAACAATCACACCTTCAGGTTTTTCATGTTCAATAATTTCCCAGAGATGTTCCCAATAGACCGGCTCAAAGTATAATTTATCGGCCATGTCAAAATCAGTACTAACTGTTTCGGGGTTACAATTGATCATGATGGATTCAAACCCACATTCTTTTATCGCCAGCAAACCATGCACACAGCAATAATCAAATTCAATTCCCTGCCCGATACGATTAGGACCTGAACCAAGAACAATGATTTTCTTTTTATCTGAAACTTTGCTTTCGTTGCTATTGCCACTTTCAAAAGTTGAATAGAAATAAGGAGTTTTAGCTTCAAACTCCGCAGCGCAGGTATCCACCATTTTATAAACTCTTGTGATGCCGGCAGCCTTTCGTTTATTGTAAACATCTTCCTCATCGCCATGCCCGGTAATGCGGCTTATCTGCTCATCACTAAAGCCATTTACTTTGGCTTCCCTTAATAATTCAAGGGGTAAATCGGCCAGGTCATACTTCGTTATTTCTTTTTCGAGGTTGCAGATTTTTTGAATTTCATATAAGAACCACCTGTCAATACCGTTGGTGGCTTTGGAAATAGTACCTACAGAAATGCCGGCCATCAATGCATCTTTAATGCGGAAGATGCGATCCCATTTTGGTGTTTTAATATATTCCAATAATTCATCTGCATGCATCAGGCTTTTGCCATAATAGCCTAAACCGACTGCATTGTTCTCTAAACTCTGACAGGCTTTTTGAATGGCTTCATTAAAACTTCTGCCAATGCCCATTACTTCGCCAACACTTTTCATCTGGAAACCCAGTGTATCATTGGCTCCTTTGAATTTATCAAAGTTCCAGCGGGGGATTTTTACAATTACATAGTCCAGTGCCGGTTCAAAATAGGCAGAGGTTGTTTTAGTGATTTGATTTTCCAGTTCATCCAAATTATAACCGATAGCTAACTTTGCAGCAATTTTTGCAATAGGATAACCAGTGGCTTTACTTGCCAGGGCAGATGACCGGCTAACCCTGGGATTTATTTCAATTGCAATGATTTCTTCGGTATCCGGATTGAGTGCAAATTGAACATTACATCCACCAGCAAAATTTCCAAGGTCCCTCATCATTTTGATAGCCGTATTCCTCATCAATTGCATACCAGTATCGCTCAGTGTCATAGCAGGGGCTACTGTTATGGAGTCGCCGGTATGCACACCCATTGGATCGAAGTTTTCTACGGTACAAATAATACATACATTATCTGCCATATCACGGAGCAGCTCCAGTTCAAATTCTTTCCAACCTAATATTGCTTTTTCCACCAGCACTTCATGTATCGGACTTGCTGTAAGAGCTCTGTTAAGGGCTTCATCTAATTCGTCTTTTTTAAAAACCAGTCCACCACCCGTGCCGCCGAGTGTAAACGAAGGACGAAGTACCAGTGGAAAACCTATTTCCTGTGCAAACTCTTTTCCTTCCAGAAAGGAGTTGGCAATTTTTCCTTGCGCCACCGTTACTCCTATTTCAATCATCCATTTTCTGAATTTTTCCCTGTCTTCAGCCTTTTCAATGGCTTTTATATCCACACCAATCAATCGAACATTGTATTGTTGCCAGATTCCCAACTCTTCAGCTTCTTTGGCAAGGTTGAGTGCTGTTTGTCCTCCCATTGTAGGTAACACAGCGTCAATTTGATTTTCTTGTAAAATTTGTTCAATGCTTTCGACGGTGAGTGGCAGTAAATAAACCCGGTCGGCCATCATCGGGTCGGTCATGATGGTGGCGGGATTACTATTAATAAGAATAACTTTTATTCCTTCTTCCCGCAGGCTTCTGGCCGCTTGGGTTCCGGAATAGTCAAATTCACAGGCTTGTCCGATAATAATGGGGCCGGAAGCCTGCGGGAAGAAGG
>JANNCC010000234.1:0-11927 GCA_031386125.1 Chitinophagaceae bacterium | reverse complement strand
GTCGACCATAGTAAACCGCTCTCTATTGATTGTATTTCCCCAATGTGTTGTTCCTTTAAAGCCGTATTTATCTTTATTTATTTCAGATTTGCCAGAGCAGTTTTCTGATAAATATTTATCAATGAAGTTTTTATATTTATTTACTCTTTCGAAGTCATTCTCATATTTAATTATTGCTGCTTCATAATTTTTAATACTGTTATCAAGATTGATAATTTGGTCTTGAACTGTCTCTTTATAACTTTTCCAATCTTTATCTAAATTGTCCATATTGTTAGCAAGTTTTAAAATTTCCTGTGTAATGGTCATTACCGGATTTAAATCTCCTAACATCTTTTTAATCCCTTCGTCAAATAAGAATTGTTCAAAATCTTTTGTAACAAAGTTTTTGGCTTTTTTGCCATAAGTATATAATCTGTATATCTTGTAGCGTTCCAACCCTTTTCTAATAGATTTTGAAGCAGGTATCAATTCTAAAATTAAAATACAAGTAGTCTTCGTAAGAGACATTAATTGCCCGAAAGCATTACCTGCAGCTGACATTTGCCATTTATTGTCATCAAGCAAGTCTTTTTTTATTTTTTCAATATCAATTTTGGCCTGGTAGTTTATTTTATAATCATCAGAAACTTTAAGAAAATCGGTTAATAACTCTTCGTCCCTGTATTTTACTAATTCTTCACAAAATTTTGAGTCGTCTACACTGACACTTTCTTGTCCAAACAATACTATGTTTTGAAGTAAAACTAGAATGAATAAAATTAAATTTTTCATGTCTTATAAGTTGAATCTACCTTTAAATATGAATTTTCAGATGTTCTCGCTTTAATATAATTTGTCTATTCTAACATAGGTAAAGAAAATTAATAAGGTCGAAATCTCCTACCGTATGATAACGGTATTTTAACTGTAGCAGAAAGTGTCGTTCAAATTACGCCCAACAATTAAATATACAGCACTCCCGCCGCAACTTCAAAAATTCAGCCCCTGATTTTCAACCTTTTAGTATTCGCTTTTTTGTATTGTCAGTGCGTTCAATACGGAGTACTCATATTTCTTCTTTAGACATTAATCCATCTAAGGGGCTTTCAATATTTACCAATTGTTCCCTTTTTACATGCAGGTATCTGGCTGTAGTTTTAATATCAAAATGACCAAGTAAATCCCGTATATATTTAATGTCAACTCCTTTTTCCAGCAAATGAGTGGCAAAACTATGGCGTACGGCATGCACACTGCCCGGTTTTAAAATGCCTGCCTTTTCTTTTGCTGCTGCTAACACCAGCTGCATACTCCGGGTACTATAGGGGTCATCCGGCAATTGTCCCGCAAATAAATATCCCTGTGGGTCTGGCTCATATTCTTTTATATATTCCCGCAACATTACAAGCAACACAGGGCTAAGTGCCACCATCCTGTCTTTTTTCCCTTTTGCCTGTTCTATCAAAATACTCATCCTGCTTTCATCTATATTCCGGGTTCTCATGGCTACTACTTCGCTTACCCGTAGTCCTGCACTATAGGCCAGCATCAGCATTACCTTGTGTTTTAAATTTCCGGTTGCTTTTATTATTGCTACTATGTCATTCTGGTTAAAAAAACGAGGCAACTGTAATTGCTTTTTAGGTCTCGGTATTTCCCAAAAAAATTTTTCTCTTCGCAACACCTGTTCATAATAAAACTTCATAGCATTGATGCGGCTATGCAAAGTGTTTTCTGTCAGTTTCAATTTTTCATAGCAATGAACAAGGTAGCGTTTCAAATGCTCCGGCGTCAGTTCATCTGCCGCAATAGTATGGAGGATGGTAAGTAATTGTGTCATCTCACCCAGGTAAGTTTTAATGGTCGAAGGGCTGTAGGCTTTTAACTTCAACTGTTGTTCCATTGCAGGGATAATATGGGCATTTACATCACTTATTCTTCCATCCTTATACACGGATACCTGCTTCTTTATCAATCCAAATTTTACAGCCACTGGCTTTATTGCTGCTGCAAGTACCAGTTTTGCAGCAGTCTCTTTTTTTACCGGTACAAAATTTTTAGCTGGCTCAGCTACTATTTTCTTTTTATCTGCCAGGTAAATATGTAAAGCAGATTGTTCAATCTCAGCTTTACCTTTCAAAGCAAAAAATAGCTTGTTATAATTTTCTTTGCTTAATGGCACATACCAGCATTTATTCGTTTGGCTCCATTTGGCACCGGCATTTTTTCGGATAGCACCGTTTAGCACAGAAGAGTTCTCAAAATAAATACCAATACATTCCTGTTCCCGGTGCTGCAGCGGTTTAAGTATTACCTCTTTCATTCATCATAGTTTTTGCGCTGTGAATTTACAACACACTGCTATGCAAAACTTGTCCTCAGTACTAAGCTTACCTGCCCGGTATATATCAGCAGGCTAAGTGTTTGGCGATTTCCCCATTCTATTAAGATTTCTTTAATAAGAATACCCTCTTTTCGGTATTGTCCGGTAACATATCTCTCCCCATCTTCGATAAATTATTTAATCATTTAAACCTTTAAACTTATGCCTTCCACATCAGAAACCGGCCATGCCAAAAACGTCGCCAACTTCGAAGACCTTATCTCTTTCTGCACAGGTTATGGTGCTGTTTACAAGCCCATCAATCCCCAGTTAGAAATTGCACAGTTAACCACCTTGCATACCAATGCAAAAAATGCACTCGATGCACTCAAGCCACTCAAAACAGATTTCGACAGAGCCACCAACGATCGGGTGCTTGCCTTCGATGGTCTCAAAACATTAGCCACCAAAGTCACCAATGCATTCGCCATCTGCGGGGCAGATGATGAAGCAGCAAAAGATGTACAAACCCTCAACAGAAAAATTCAGGGAGTCAGGGCAGGTAAAGAGCCGGTAGCAGACCCTGCCAATCCCAACGTACCCCTTCCCGCCACCATTTCCACTTCACAACAGAGTTATGATAGTCTCATAGAAAACTTTTCAAAGCTCATCGTCACCCTTTCCAAAGAGCCACTCTACATACCCAACGAAGTAGAATTGCAGGTAGCCACATTAGATACAAAACTATCAGATATGAAAACGAAAAATACGAACGTCACAAACACCTACACCGGTTACAGCAATAGCCGCATAAGCAGAGATGGCGTATTATATCAGGAAGACAATGGAGTAGTAGCCATTGCCGGCGATGTAAAAAAATATGTCAAAAGCTTGTTTGGCAATTCCAGCCCGGAATATAAACAGGTCAGCGGTCTTGAATTCACCCGTCAAAAATCATAACCCTTGAAGGCATCAGTAATTACAAGAGGTAGTCTCAAATATATTTTTAACACAGAATCACAGAGAAAAGGAGTTCGCAGAGTCTTGATATTCAAAAAAAGGTTTCTCTGTGTAACTCAGTTAACTCATAAACTCTGTGTTTTTCTCTAACTTTTGAGACTACCTCTTTTATATAATCACCTCCCGGGTTTGTATTTCCCGCATCCCGGAAGATAAACCTGCCGCCCCGGTTTGTAGTTCTCGCATCCCGAAAGATAAATCTACCGTCCGGGTTTGTATTTTTTGTATCCGGGTTTGTAAATATTGAGCCCCGACTGACATAGTTACCGCCCCGGTTTGTAGTTCTCGCCTCCGGGAAGATAAATCTCCCGTCCGGGTTCATAAATCTCCCGCCCCGGCTGATATAGTTACCGTCCCGGCTTGTATTTCTCGCATCCGGGAAGATATACCTACCGTCCCGGTTTGTAAATCTCCCGTCCACACTGACACAGTTACCGCCTTCCCGGGCAAACCTCCCTACACACACATTAATTACAGGGCAATAAAAAACCTGTCCCGGCTCTTCACAAAAGAACCAGAACAGGTATATCTTAAAAAGCATTATTGCCAGCCTTGCTTGGCAACACCAGCTGCAATAGCCGCCAGGGCTTTTTCTGATCCCATCAGGGTGGTAAGTTTATTACCTTTTCCATCATTGCCCTGCGCCATATAGGCACCTTTAGCTGTTTTTGTAATGATAGCATCAAACATCTCAACGCCTTTCTCTTTTGTTTTTACGTTATACGCTGTAATTTTTACGTCTGACATGGTCTTTAGTTTTTGAGTTAGTAATACCTGAAATTAAGCAATCCAGCGGGTTTTAAAGGGGAAAATTTGCTGACAGGCATAAAAAAACCCCTGCTTACAGGGGCTAAGTCGTTTATTTTTAACGGGTTAAAAACTATATATCCAGTTTGGCATACTTAGCATGGCTTTCAATAAATGCCCTTCTTGGGGCCACTTCATCGCCCATCAGCATACTGAAAATGCGGTCGGCTTCAGCAGCACTATCAATGGTTACCTGCTTTAAAGTACGGGTTGCCGGGTTCATAGTAGTATCCCAAAGCTGGTCGGCATTCATTTCTCCCAGGCCTTTATATCGTTGAATGTTTACAGAATCGTCTTTACCAGCACCTAACCTTTCTATTAAGGCTTTGCGTTGGGTCTCATTATAGGCGTAGGCCTGTTCTTTTCCTTTCTTAATAAGGTAAAGCGGTGGTTGGGCAATGTAAACGTAGCCTTGCTCCACCATTTCCCTCATATAGCGGAAAATAAAAGTGAGAATCAGTGTAGCAATGTGAGAGCCGTCCACATCAGCATCCGTCATGATGATGAGTTTGTGGTAACGGAGTTTGGTAAGGTCAAGGGCTTTCGGGTCTTCCGGTGTTCCCATCTTTACGCCAAGTGCCGTAAACATATTTCTTATCTCCTCATTGTCATAAATTTTATGTTCCATCGCTTTTTCTACATTCAGAATTTTACCCCTAAGCGGCAGAATGGCTTGAAAACTTCTGTCTCTTCCTTGCTTGGCAGTACCACCGGCAGAATCTCCTTCCACAAGGTATAGCTCACAACGGTTAGGGTCTCTGTCAGAACAATCAGCCAGTTTGCCCGGTAAGCCACCACCGGTTAACACCGATTTACGTTGTACCAACTCTCTTGCCTTTCTTGCAGCAGCCCTTGCCTGCGCAGCAAGAATTACTTTGGCAACAATATTCTTTGCTTCTTTTGGATTCTCTTCAAGGTAGGCTTCCAATGCTCTCGATACGGTAGAATCAACCACACCCATCACTTCATTATTGCCGAGTTTGGTTTTGGTTTGTCCTTCAAACTGTGGCTCCGGAACTTTTACCGAGATGATAGAACTTAACCCTTCCCGAAAGTCATCCCCTTCTATTTCCACTTTCGCTTTTTCAAACAATCCATTTTTATCGCCATAGCTTTTAAAAACCCTGGTTAAGGCACGGCGAAATCCCGATACATGGGTACCACCTTCAATGGTGTTTATATTATTGACGTAGGAATAGATATGTTCATTATAACTGTCGTTATAGCTTAATGCCACTTCCACCACTACATTGGTGTTGTCATCTTTTCCTTCTACATAAATCACTTTTGGAATAAGTGGATTACGTCCGGCACTTTTATCCAGCATTTCTACAAACTCTACAATACCGCCTTCGCTATAGAAAACGTTAGTATAGTTGTCGCCGTTTTCTTCTTTCTCTCTTAAATCAGTCAGCACAATACGAACACCACGGTTCAGGTAGGATAACTCACGGAGACGGCCCTCCAGTATATCTTTATTATAAACTAACGTAATGAAGATGGAATCATCAGGCCAAAAATGAACTTTGGTTCCTGTTTTATCGCTGCTGCCAGTTTCTCTTACGGCATATTGAGGTACACCAATTTTATATTCCTGTTCAAATATTTTTCCATCCCGGTTTACTGTTACCAGCAACAATTTACTTAATGCATTTACGCAACTTACACCCACACCATGTAAACCACCAGATACTTTGTAAGAACCTTTATCAAATTTACCACCGGCATGAAGCACTGTCATCACCACTTCCAATGCACTACGTTTTTCTTTAGTGTGCATCGCAGTAGGAATACCACGGCCATCATCTTCTACAGAAACAGAGTTGTCTTCATGTATGGTTACAAAAATGTTTTTACAATAACCGGCTAATGCTTCGTCAATAGAATTGTCCACTACTTCATACACCAGGTGGTGCAAACCTTTTACACCAATATCACCAATGTACATCGCCGGACGTTTACGAACGGCTTCCAAACCTTCTAAAACCTGAATACTATCAGCACTGTAACCGGCCGATATAGCGGCTGCTTTTTCTTTAGCTTCTGTGGTCATAAAAATGATAAAAAACTGTTGTGAGAAATGAAAAAATGAATACTGACAAATGTACGAAAATAAGCCCTCTTAAACCGGATTTTTAAACCGTTTTTTATCCCATTTTCTGGCTATTGTGGATAAAAGAAAATGCCCGAAAACCGGGCATCTTATTCTGCAATAATGAATTTATAAAGTTGAATGTTTCTAAAGCCCATTTAGGGGTGGGGGTGTCTTTATCGCTTCACAATCTGCGCCACCAAATCAGCTTCGCAACAAACCTTATTACCAACATAGGTAGTGCCTTTCATTTCGCAAATGCCGCGGCGGATAGGGGCTGATAATTCCATTTTTAGAATCAGTGTATCACCCGGCCTTACCATGTGCTTGAATTTGCAATTGTCAATCTTAAGAAAATAAGTATCATATTCCCCTTTGCCACTCAGGTTGATGGCCAGTATGCCGCCGCATTGAGCTAACGCTTCTATTTGCAACACACCGGGCATAACAGGGTTGCCAGGAAAATGTCCCTGAAAAAACCATTCGTTGAAAGTGACATTCTTGATGCCCACAATATGTGTGTCGCTTAGTTCAATCACCTTATCAACCAATGCAAAAGGGAAACGGTGCGGTAATCTTTTTTCAATAAACTGCTGATCATACACCGGCGGCTGGTTCGGGTCATACACCGGAACACCTTTAGTATGTTTATTCTTCTTGATGTATTGCTTAATCTTTTTGGCAAATTCCACATTCGTACTATGTCCGGGACGGTTGGCAATAATGCGTCCTTTGATAGGATAGCCAATTAAGGCTAAATCACCAATTACATCCAATAGTTTATGCCGGGCCGGCTCGTTGGGAAAACGTAATTCAAGATTATTCAGGTAGCCCTCACTCTTTACTTCAATGTTTTCTTTGTTGAAAATCTTCTTCAACCTGTCCATTTCTTCTTTGTCAACCGGCTTATCTACAATAACAATGGCATTATTGATATCGCCACCTTTTATCAGGTTATTGTCCAGCAGCATTTCCAGTTCATGCAAAAAACAAAAAGTACGGCATGGTGCAATTTCTGTTTTAAAATCTTTCATTGATTTTAACCCGGCATGTTGCGTACCGAGAACGGGAGAATTAAAATCAATCAACGTAGTTACCTGGTAATCCATAGCAGGCATTGCTACCAGCTCTACTCTTTTTACTTCATCGTAGTGATAAATATTTTCATCAATGCTGTACCAGACTTTAGCTGCATCCTGTTCCATTACCCCAGCTTCTTCAATTAACTCTACAAATGGTTCAGAACTTCCATCCATAATAGGCATCTCTGGCCCGTTAATTTCCAGCAGGCAATTATCAACCCCCATTCCCACCAAGGCGGCCAGCACATGTTCAACGGTACTCACCTTAGCTCCATTGGCTTCCAGAGTAGTACCACGACTAACGTCGGTAACGAGGTCGCAGTCTGCTTTAATCACTGGTTGGCCAGGCAAATCAACCCGTTGAAACTGGTAGCCAAATCCCGGGTTAGCGGGTTTCATTGTCAGGTCGGCCATAACACCAGTATGCAATCCCGTTCCGGAAATGCTGACAGCCATTTTAAGTGTATGCTGTTTATCGGGATTAAAGTTTGGAGCCATGCTTTTGATTTAAGAGCGGCAAAGATAGCCATTCGGTAAAAAAAGCGAAAAGAGGATTATGACACCGGATTTTGGTGTAATGACGAAACCGTAAACCTTATTAGGAACTTATCGACACTAAGATACTTTCTCCGCCATCAATTGCTTTACCAAAGCCTCCAGCTCATGTATTCTTTTGTCCATCTCAGGAAGGTTTCTTGCAATTGCCATACTTCGCATCGCCTTTGTGTACTCATAGGCGTTTGTTCCGGTTATAGAAACACCAGCTGTCTTAACTGATTTATTCACTCCGCTTTGTCCATTGATCCTTACATTATCTGCAATATTGATGTGACCAGCCAGACCAGCCTGCCCACCTATAATCACCCCGCTACCAATTTTGGTACTGCCGCTTACTCCCACCTGTGCTGCAATGGCAGTAAAATTTCCAACTTCTACATTATGGGCTATCTGAATCAGGTTATCCAGTTTAGCCCCTGATTTTATCAGCGTAGAACCGATGGTAGCTCTGTCTATGGTTGTGTTTGCTCCAATCTCTACATTGTCTTCAATAATCACATTGCCTATCTGCGGCACTTTTTTAAAAGTGCCGTCTGTCTGAGGAACAAAGCCAAATCCATCGCTTCCAATAACCGTTCCGGCATGTATGATAACCTGACTTCCTATAATACAATCGTTATAAATTTTTACTCCGGGATGAATAATGCTGTTGTCGCCGATGGTTACATTATCCCCGATATATGCATTGGGAAATATTTTAGTGTTGTTACCCAGCTTTACATTTTCTCCCAGATAGGCAAAGGCGCCGATATAAATATTTTTTCCGTAAGCAGCTGTTTTGGAAATATAACTTGGTTCCTGTACCCCAACCAATTGTTGCTGTCTTATTTCCTGGTATTTGCTCAGCAGTGTAGCAAAAGCAGAATAAGCATCGGGCACCCGGATAATTGTACCGCTAACAGGTTGTTTTAACTCATACTCTTCATTAACGATAATAATGGAAGCTTTGGTCAGGTATAAAAATTCTTCGTATTTGGAATTGGCAAAAAAAGTAAGCTGACATTCTATCGCTTCTTCAATCTTTCCAAAAGAATTAACAGCAGCAGCAGGGTCACCTTCTACTTTACCATTAACAAGGAGTGCTATTTGTGCAGCGGAGAATTGCATGATTCAAAAATTTGAGCCTTGAGTTTCGAGTTACGAGTAAACAGCCGTTCTATCTGGCTCGCAACTCGTAGCTATCTTAAATAACAAATGTAATATTTTTTCACAGTACCGCTCAGGTTATGCTGAATCAGCGCATTGTCCACTTTTGAAATATCTTTTATCGTTCCGTCTTTAAATAAAATATTTATACGTTCATCCCCCGGATTATAAGTTGTATTGCTGGCTTCGCCGGTAAACACAAAATACACTGCCTCTTTTTCACTGATACCAAGTTTAGCACAAGCTTCTTTTGTTTTTTCTTTTACGAATGCTGCATCAAAAGGTTCAGCCTGCAATTTTACTTTCAGCAAGTTTCGCTCCACTAATGAACGACAAAGTGCCGCTAATATTTTATCCGGGTGATGACTCCAGTTTTTGATAGTAGCCATTACATCATGGTCATCAAGACGGCAAAACGTATCTAAATGCTGCTCAATGGAAGAATTGCTATCAACGTTTTGTAAAAAAAAACTTAATTCATCAGTAGCAGCAATTACTGTTTGCCCGGATGCTATTAATTCTTTTGCCCGGCGGATAATTTTTACCAGCATCATTTCTGCACCCAACACTGTTTTGTGCAGGTACACCTGCCAGTACATAAGGCGGCGGGACACCAGAAATTTTTCAATGGAATAAATAGCTTTTTCTTCCACCACCAGGTTGCCATCTTTTACCGTCAGCATTTTAAGGATGCGGTCATAACCGATTACACCTTCTGCTACACCGGTAAAAAAACTATCCCGGTTCAAGTAGTCCATCCTGTCCACATCCAACTGCCCGGACACTAACTGGTACAAAAATTTCTTTGGATGTTTATTGGTGAAAATCTCAATGGCAGTGTGTAGTTGCCCGTCAAATTCTATATTTAATTTCTCCATTAATAAAATAGAAATGGCTTCATGGCTTACATTGTTTACCAGTTCATTTTCTAATGCATGGGAAAAGGGACCATGACCAATATCATGCAGGAGAATAGCCACTTTAGCACCTATCTCTTCTGCTGCTGTTATTTCAATGCCTTTACTTTTCAATTCACTCAATGCGGTACACATTAAATGATAAGCTCCAAGAGAATGATGCAATCTTGAATGCACTGCACCGGGATACACCAAATGTGCAAAAGCCATCTGGTGGATATTGCGTAATCGCTGGTAAGCCTGATGTGATATTATTTCGAGAATCAACGGGTGGTCAATAGTAATAAAACCATATACCGGGTCGTTGATGATTTTGCGGACAGTAGTCATTGTTGCTGTTTTGTTAAAGGCAAGTGGGCAAAAGTACAAAGGCAGCCTTTAATAAGCTATTTTTACTCTGCCCGTAACTTCACAGTAAATTAGTTTAAACTATAAGAATGGCAGTAGCAAAAATTATCTGGGTTGACGATGAAATAGAAAGCCTCCAGTCTCAAAAAATGTTTTTGGAGAATAAAGGATACGAAGTACAAACTTTTACCAACGGATTTGATGCTATTGACTATGTGAAAGATAACCATGTGGATGTGGTACTCATAGATGAAAGTATGCCGGGTATAACAGGTTTGGAGACACTGGCAAAAATCAAAGAACTAAAACAATCACTGCCGGTAGTGCTGATTACAAAGAATGAAACGGAAAACCTGATGGACGATGCCATCGGCTCGCAAATAAGTGATTATTTGATTAAGCCGGTTAACCCCAACCAGGTTTGGCTGAGTTTGAAAAAAATTATTGATAACCGAAGGCTTGTTGCAGAAAAAACAACTACGGCTTACCAGCAGCAATTTCGCCACCTGTTTACAGCATTGAACAGTAATCCCGATTACAATGAGTGGATGGATATTTATAGAAAGTTGGTGTATTGGGAATTGGAAATGGAAAAAAGTGACAGCCCTGAAATGCAGGAAATATTACAAAATCAAAAGAGTGAAGCTAATACTGAATTTTTCAAATTCGTTTCAAGAAACTATACAGGCTGGGTGAACCCTAAAAGTACGGATGGCCCGGTAATGAGCCACTCACTGATGAAATTTAAAGTGCTGCCTCACCTGGAGAAAGGAACACCATTATTTTTTATACTAATAGATAATCTCCGTTTTGATCAATGGAAAGCCATTCAGCCGATTTTTTCTGAAAGCTTCCGCATCCTGGAAGAAGATAGTTTTTACAGCATACTTCCTACCGCAACACAGTATTGCCGAAATGCGATTTTTGCCGGACTAATGCCGGTGGAAATTGAAAAGCAGTTTCCTGTGTTATGGAAAAATGATGAAGAAGAAGGAGGAAAAAATTTACATGAAGAAGAGCTTTTCCGGGCACAATTGAAACGGTTAGGTAAAACGGATTTGAAAATTTCTTATACCAAAGTAGTAAACAACCAGGCAGGGCTGGATTTGCTGAATAACATACACAACCTGCTGAACAATGATTTGAATGTTATCGTTTACAACTTTGTGGATATGCTGAGCCATGCCAGAACGGAAATGGAAGTACTGAAAGAACTGGCCAGCGATGAAATAAGCTATCGCAGCATCACCACATCCTGGTTTGAACATTCGCCGCTTCATCAGGCATTAAAGAAAATTGCTGATAAGAATATTAAAATCGTTTTGGCTACTGACCATGGCAGCGTAAGGGTAAAGGCACCTTGCAAAGTTATAGGTGATAAACAAACTACTACCAACCTTCGCTACAAGCATGGCCGTAATCTGAATTATGAACCAAAAGAAGTACTGGCTTTCCGTGACCCAAGGGAAGCAGGGTTGCCATCTCCTACCATTAATTCATCCTTCATATTTGCCAGGGAAGATAGTTTTCTCTGTTATCCGAACAACTACAATTACTATGTAAACTATTACCGCAACACCTTCCAGCATGGCGGCGTTAGTTTAGAAGAAATGATAGTGCCGGTGATAAAGATGCAGAGTAAGTAAAATGGC
>JANNCC010000232.1:0-8504 GCA_031386125.1 Chitinophagaceae bacterium | reverse complement strand
CATATACATTCCATCAAGTGGCATCAACCCGTTTGTGATGGGCACAATTCCAGTAGGCGAAAGTAATTTTAAGATTTCGGGTTCGATTACACGACCGGTACATCAATTCTATTATATCCTCAAAGACTCGTTACAAGCCAGATCGATGTGGACCGCAGGCTCAGAATTTCGTGATTATGATACAGTATACGAAAAGGAAATCTTTTTTATACACAAATCTCCTTCTCTCGATTCTATCATCTACTGGTTCCTCAAAAAAAGTATCAACCTTTACGGGGAAGCATTGATAAAGACATTCGCATACGAGAAGCAGGGTTTTGGTTCAACAGACAGCGGCGTTGCAATTGTAAAGAAATTCTGGAAACAAAAAGGGATTGACGATGATGAATTAAATATGTATGATGGTTCCGGACTTTCACCACTTAACAGGGTTACAACTCATGCGCAGGTAGAGATTTTGAAATATGCCAAAACAAAAGACTGGTTCCCTTATTTCCTCAAATCATTACCTGATTATAACGGGATGACCATGAAAAGCGGCACTATCAGCGATGTAAAAGGGTTTTGCGGCTACCACAAAGCAAAAGATGGGAAAGAGTATATTTTTTCTTTTCTGGTTAATAATTACAGCGGCAAAACCTCAGGAGTAGTCAATAAAATGTATAAAGTGCTGGATGAACTGAAATAGTGAGTGAAATGCCCTACTTTCAGTGTTACAACGATAGACATAACCCTCAAACTAATTGTTATGACAGAACAGAATTTTAAAAACCATACAAGGCTTGTTCCTTTGTATCATTATGTAGCCGGGATTCTGGTTATATTAGGATTCGGCGGTAGCATTGTAAATTTATTTCATGCAGATGCACACACACATTATTCTGCCGCACTGCTTGTAGTGGCTTTCATTGTTTTAATACTACTATTCTGGTATGCAAGAGCATTTGCACTTCGGGCACAAGACAGGGCTATCCGGGCTGAAGAAAATTTCCGACATTATATTTTAACTGGCAAACCATTGGATAGTCGTTTGCGCATGGGACAAATTGTTGGATTACGTTTTGCCGGCGATGGAGAATTTCCGGCCCTTGCAAAAAAAGCAGCGGATGAAAACTTATCTCAGAAACAAATCAAAGAATCCATTCAAAACTGGCGGGCTGATTATAACAGGGCTTAATAGTTAATAGCCGAAACGGCTCAATATTGACTGATACATTTCTAAAAACCATGGAGCGGCAAAAGCACCAATCCATAGTAGAATGATGAATATTTTCCCTGCTATAGAAAGGTCTTGAATAAGATGCCGGTGAAGCAGGCTTTGGATGGTAATCATTATCTTCTCTTCTTTAATATCGTATTCATAAGGCGGGGCAGGAGCTACGTCTTTGAACCGGGAATGCTCCGCTATTACAATGTTCCTGATTTCCCAATAATCTTTATCAGGTAGTTCTTCATACGATTTATCCATATCAATATCACTGAGCTGAATTTTTTTCTCCAGCGATTTTAATTTCGAATCGCCAAACATCCGCAATATCATCATCAGGGGAAAAAGCAGTAACGCATAAAAGGGACGGCTTGTTCCATACAAAGCAAACCAAACCATAAAACCTATGGAAAGGAAAACAAAAGTTTTACTCACCCAGCTTTCTTCATCTAAAAAAACCCTGTTCAGCAGTTGACCGCCGTCTAATGGATAAACGGGTAAAAGATTTACAAGATTTAATAAGATAAACGATAAGGATATGGTGTCAAAAGACAAACCTGCAAAGGAACGGCTTGTATCATTTTTAAATAAAAAGTAAATAACGATACCAATGATAATCCCAGGTACTGGCCCTGCCAGTAAAATGATAGCCGATTCTTTTTGTGATACTTCCCGTTTACTACCGGATACATAAGCACCGAGCAAGGGAATAAAGAAAATGCCAAGGTCTTTGTACCGGAAAAATTTCATGGCAAAAAAATGACCCATTTCATGTATTATAATAATAGCTGTAATCAGCAACAGAATTTTATAGCTTGGAAAAATATAATAGCCCAATATCAGGTAAGCTGCCAGGCTCACAAAAGAACGAAGCCAGATAGTAGATGATTGCTCAGGCTTTTCGTATTTTGGCGGATACACAACGGGATCTTCAGTTGAAGTTGTAATTTCTTCATTGGTCACCTGCCTGCCAGCAGGCAGATCTCCGGTCAATGGCTCAGAAAAATTCTCCATCAGGTAAAATTAGCCAAAATAGGGTTGTAGTTTCTCCAGTAGTTGTACAGGCATGGCGGTTTGTTTCATGCCATCGGTTTCCATAAAGTATAAGATAATCTGAGCAGCTGCCAGTAGTTCTTTTTTTTCATTGAATACTTCCTGCTGAAACTTTATTTTATGATGAACCGATAATTCTTTCAGGACTGTTTTTATTGTCAGCAGGTCATCATATTTTGCAGGACGAAGATAGCGGCAATGCACATCCGTCACCAGCATTAGTACTCCCAGCTTTTCCATTTCTGCATACGTAAATCCCAATTGCCTGATTGACTCTGCCCTGGCTGTTTCAAAGTAAAGAAAATAATTGCTGTGATAGACGACACCCATCTGATCGGTTTCGGCATAGCGGACTCTTATTTGTGTTTCGGAGATAAACATTACCGAAACTAATTATTATTTTCCTAGACTCCTCAGCACTGGAAGAAAAGTTTGCAATAAACTCCCGCAACTTGCAGGTAGTAACTCGAAACTTCTCTAAACAACCAACAAAATGTTAAACATCTCACCTCAAAGGACTTATCCACACCTGTTTGGAATGATGTTTGGTCTTAGCTGAAATAATTCGAATATTCGCAACGTTAATCCACCATCGGTTTAAAGAACAAATTCAATGAAGAATCAGAGTTTATTAATTATAGCCATTTTTCTCAGCGTTTCTACTTTTTCACAACAGACTCGTTTTTATACAGATCCGGAGTCAACTTTCAAGGAAGCCAAAGAATATTTTCAGAAAGAGCAATACAGCTTAGCCTATCCGTTATTTAAAGAGTTGAAACAATCGGTAAGGGAAACAGATAAAGCCAACACCTCTATCACCGTTCAGGAAATTAATTACTATACCGTTGTTTGTGCATTGAAGCAGGGAGAAGGCCGGGCAGAAACAGAGGCACAGGAATATATTGAGGTGGAAAAGAATACTGCCAGAACTCAAATGATGAGTTATCATTTGGGAGAGTATTATTTCCGCCAACAAAAATTTACAAAGGCAGTACAATTATACGAGCAGGCGAATATTGCTAATCTCAGCAACAGGGAAATTGCCGACATGAAATTTCACCAGGGGTATTCGTATTTTAATTTGCAGCGATTTGCAGAAGCGAAACCATTATTCAATAGCATCCGCACTATAAAAGATGATTCCAATTATATGGATGCAAACTACTACTATGGTTTTCTTGCCTTCAGAGATGGCCAGTACAGCGAAGCAATGGATGCATTTAAAATTGTGGAGAATGAAAAGAATTATGGCACCGTGGTTCCTTATTATATTGCCCAGATATATTATATACAGGGAAAAAAGGATGAAGCTATTACCTATATACAGAATAAATTACAGTCAGGCAGCAGCTCCCAGTATTACGACCTTGAGTTAAAGCAATTAATCGGGCATGCCTACTTTGAAAAAAAGGAATATGCCAAAGCATTGCCTTACCTGGAAGATTATGTAAGCCGTTCGAAAAAAGTGAGACGGGAAGATTTGTATGAATTGTCATACTGTTATTATCAGGCTAATAAACTGGCAAAAGCGATTGATGGCTTTAAACAGTTAAGTGGCAAAGACGACTCATTGAGTCAGCATGCCATGTACTTGCTGGGTGATGCCTATTTAAAGACAGGACAGAAATCAAATGCAAGAAATGCTTTCTTGTTCTGCTCTTCCAACAGCAGCAATGCAGAGCAAAAAGAAATTTCTAAATACCAGTATGCCAAGCTTTCTTATGAGTTAGGTTACCAGGACGAAGCATTGAACAGCCTGAGTGCTTTCCTGGCAGATTATCCGTCTTCTACCTACAATGCTGAAGCAAAGGAACTGATGATAGATGTACTGGCCAATACAAATAACTATAAGGATGCACAGGCATTGCTGGAAGGGCTGAACAAGCCATCAGAAAATGCAAAACGGCTTTACCCAAGAATTTTGTATGGCCGTGCTACTGAATTAATAAACGATGGACGATTGGCTGAGGCCGATGCCTTATTGGATAAAGCATTAGCCGATAAAAATAACGGTTCAGTTCTGCCACTACTAAATTTCTGGAAAGGTGAACTGGCTTATCGTAACAATAAATTAGACGACGCCATAAAATATTATCATGAATATGTGAACGGCGGTTCTCCCAACAGCGGCGAAGCTAATGCCAATAATGTTCGCTATAATCTTGGCTACTCTTACCTGCGAAAAGAAAACTATCCTGTTGCGGCAACTTATTTTGAACCATTTTCCAGAAACCCATCACTCAGTTCTAATTCTTTTACACAGGATGCTTATATCCGCACCGCCGATTGCTACTATATGCAGAAAAATTATGCAAAGGCGAAGACGATGTATGATGATGTTATCAAGTTTTCCTGGCCTGCCGAAGACTATGCTACGTTTCAAAATGCCATGCTGGCTGGTGTAAAAAATCCTAAGGATAAGATTACTTTAATGAATACGATGATAAGAAAATTTCCAGAGTCGTCATTATCAATTGACGCTAATATGGAAATTGCCAATACTTACATGAGTGATGAAAAATTCAGCGAAGCTATTCCATATTTGAGTGCGGTGACTAAGACAAGTGGTAATACAAGCTTAGTACCACAGGCGTATTTAAAAATGGGAACGGCGTATTACAACCTTAATAATAATGCAGAGGCATTGAAGCAATTTAAAATTTTGGTTGACAAATATCCGAACTCACCCGAGGCAGAAGATGCCATTGATAATGTGAAAACAATTTACATAGAAGATGGTAAACCGGATGAGTATGCAGTGTTTATGCGGGATGCTGGTCGTCCGCTGAGTGTAAGCACTGAAGATTCGCTGACCTATGCTGCTGCTGAAAAACAATACGATGACCAGAAAATGAATGAAGCATTAGCGGCTTTTAATAATTATCTGCAAAAATTTCCCAACGGGGTGTATGCACTGGAAGCAAATTTCAATGTGGCTGAAATCTATAATGCAAGAAAAGACTGGAATAATGCACTGAGAGGATATGATGCAGTGGCAGAGAAGGCTCCAAATCAGTATGCCGAAAGGGCGGTACTGACAGCTGCAAGAATTAATTTCTTTGAACTGAAAAATTATGCAAGGGCAGAAACATATTATATACAGCTAAAACAAATTACTGCCAGTCAGGAAAATAAATTAGAAGCCATGCGGGGATTGCTTCGTTGCCAGTACCAACAACAGAAATGGACAGAGGCAGTAGAGAATGCAAAAGAACTAACCGAAGCAAAAGGCAGCAGTGCTGATGATAAGACATTGGCGAATATGGCTATCGCCAAATCTTACCAGGTTGGCGGGCAGTATGATTTAGCGATAACTAATTTTAAATTGGTGGTGCAATTAAATAAAGCCGCATTAGCGGCAGAAGCCCGGTACGAAATTGCCAGTTGCTGGTTACAAGTAAATAAATTAGCCGAAGCTGAAAAAGCAGCCTTTGAAACCATCAATAAATCCGGGTCGTATGATTTTTGGGTAACGAAAGCCTACATCTTACTTGGTGATGTTTATTTCAAACAAAAAGATTATTTCAATGCTAAAGCTACTTTCCAGAGCATTGTTGACAATACTATCAATGCAGAACTGAAAAGTGAGGCACAGGCAAAGTTGAATGCAGTGACTGAAGAAGAAGGAAAATCAAGTAAGGTTAATAATTAAAAGCCCAAACAGAAAGAACATGATGCGGAAATCAATATACAGAACATTATTTGTAGCACTGGGAGTTTTCTCCTTTGGAATCTCCTTTGCTCAAAAGGATACCACCAAGAAAGGCGGGATTGATATTGTGTCCAACTTCAAACCAGTATTGCGGGAAGCTGCAAAAATTAATTTCAATGCCTCACCCCCTTCACCCGATACTACAAAGGCGAAATTGAACTACGATATACCTAATCAGAATTTATTATTTGCTTACCAGCCGGGTTCTTTGAAACCATTGGCAATGGATATTGATTCTGTGGCAAAATTTAATAACAGCAGTTATGTAAAAGTTGGGTTTGGTAGTTTAAGAACTCCGTTTGTGCAAGCCGGTATTTCTTTTGGTGATGGTAAAACTGCCGGGCTAAATATCTATGCCAAGCATATTGGCTCCGATGGTAAGAGAGAGTTTCAGAAATTTACCAACACTGATATTAAACTGGCCGGCTTCTTTAAATCTGGCAATAACCTGGAATGGGATGCCAGTATCGGTATGAAGCAAAGCAAACAATATAAATACGGTTACGAGCCACAGACGCTTTTATTTGCTATTGATTCACTAAAACAAAATTTTCAAACCATCAGTGGCCGGGTAGCAGTTCATAATATTAATAAGACAGAGTTTGGCCTCACTTACTGGCCGGAAGTAACGATTGATATATTTAGTGATAACCTGAAGAATTCGGAAAGTAATACGGTGTTGAACCTCCCCCTGCAAAAATCAATAGGTAAAGAGTGGGCGGTGAATCTCGGTATCACTTTCGACCTGACCCGTCTTTCACCGAAAAATAAAACAACTTTCAACAACACTATGTATTATATTTCTCCATCGGTGCTGTATAAAACTTCAAAAATTAATGTGCAGGCCGGTATCCGTCCATCGTGGGATAATAAGACATTCAAAATGTTCCCGAATGTGCTGGCGGATATTACAACCTCAGATAAAAGGTTCACCTTCCAGGCAGGTTGGACTGGGTATATCAGGAAAACAACTTACCAGTATTTAGCCTCACAGAATCCATGGTTATGGCTGCCTGCTACTTTTAAAAATACCTGGATTGAAGAAAGGTTTGCAGGTTTCAAAGGTTCTGTTGGTGAGCATTTCAGCTATGCGGCTAAGGTTGGGTTTAATAAACTGAACAACCAGCCTTTGTTTGTCAACGATACAACAACAGGGCTGGGTGGCAAATCTTTCCGGGTAGTTAATGAAAAGGAAATTAAAGTGACGAATTTTGGCGGAGAACTTGGGTTTGCTATTCATGAAAAATTCTCCATCATCACTGGTTTAACTTTCAATCAGTATTCAGGATTAAAAGATAATGCAAAAGCATGGGGACTGACACCATTGGAATTTAAAACTGCCATGCGGATACAGGTAATAAAAGACCTTTGGCTGAAAACAGACCTGTTTGCATGGACTGGCCCGCAGTATAAGAAAAAAGATGGTACTGCCGGTAAACTGGCCGGTGCTGCGGATCTGAATGCCGGTCTCGAATTCAAGATTACCAAAAATATCAACCTCTGGACACAGTTCAATAATATTTTCAACAAGGAATACCAACGCTGGAATCAATATCCGGTATATGGGTTCAACTTTGTCGGCGGAGTCGTATTTTCGTTTGACCAAAAGAACTGATGATGTACGATAAGCTGTATCAATACCTGATTCAACATAAAGAATTACCAGTGCCGGGCATCGGCACTTTTTTATTGGAAAGAAGACCAGCGGAAATAGATTTTCCCAACAGAAAAATTAATCCGCCTGCTTATGCTGCTACATTACTACCAGCCAGTCATGTGCCAGAAAAAAACTTTTTTTACTGGTTGGCACAATCACTTGGTGTTTCTGACCGGGAAGCTATCTTTCGTTTCAATGATTTTGCTTTTGATATGAAAAAGCAGATAAGTGATGGCACTGTTATTAATTGGAATGGTGTAGGTACATTAAACAAGGGGCTTGCCGGTGATGTAAAGTTTACTGCATCACTTCCCGCAGTAGCATTACTGGCGCCGGTTACAGCGGATAAAGTAATCAGGGAAAAAGCGGAGCACATGGTAAGGGTGGGAGAGGATGAAAAGACATCTGCTGAGATGACTGAAATACTGAACCAGCAAGAAGAAAAAAAATCGTACTGGTGGGCTTATGCGCTGGCGGCGGCTTTATTGGCTACTATGTTTATCGGCTGGCATTTCTCAGAGCATGGGATTGATGTTTCTGCGACTGCGAATTCACAGAAATTAATTCCGCTGGAAGCTGGCGCAACTTATCAAACACTTCCTTAGGTTTCCCATTCTATTTACCCATTTTCAATTTACTTTGCTACTGCTGCATGAACCAACTAATTCATTATACCAATTGCCCTGTCTGCGGCTCGGCTAACATAAGTAATGTTATATTAGCTAAAGACTACACTGTAAGTAATGAAACATTTACTATTGCTGAATGTAATGCCTGCACACTCCGCTTTACACAGGATGTGCCAGATGCCGCTTCTATTTCTCCGTACTATAAATCGGAGAATTATATCTCGCATACCAATACCTCCAAAGGAT
>JANNCC010000218.1:0-3224 GCA_031386125.1 Chitinophagaceae bacterium | reverse complement strand
AGGATATGGTAAGAAATAATGTAAACCAAGATGCTCAACTGGTAACTGACAACCATAGTGGATATAAAGGGCTTAACTATGAATTTGCAGGGCATAATTCAGTAAACCACTCAATACAGCAATACAAAGACGGCATCTTCCATACCAATAGCATAGAGGGAACATTTAGCCACTTTAAGAGAATGATTTTCGGTATTTACCACCAAGTAAGCCCAAAACATTTGCACCGCTATTGTGATGAATTTACAGCCCGTTGGAACACCCGTAAGATAAAAGACCATGAAAGGTTTATACAGTCCTTAAAGCAAACGGAAGGACGTTTAAAATGGAAAGACCTTACAGCCAAATAGTTGTTTTGTGAAAACTGTACCTTTGGTACATGGCGAAAGCAGTCAAAAAGAAAGCAAGGAAAAAATCTAAGTACGATATTACTGTAAAGGTTCCCGAAGGAATGACCTTTGAACAGTTATTGAAACTTGCTGCTACTACTCCCCCATTAAAAAAGAAAAAATAACAAACAGGGTTAATGATATTAACATTAGTGAAACATCCTTTACTATAAGGCGGATATGTAATTTGTTTTTTGGCTGGTTTGACGTTTTTGACAAAAACAATATTCAACACCCACACCATTTTTCTGTGATTGCGGAAATAACAATTCACATGAGGGATATAGCCGCTAAATTGAGTTTAATTGGAAGGCCGCTTAAAACAGATGTAACAGGAACGGGGTTTAAAAGTATTACAAGACTTCTAAAATTTTATAGAGATTCAATATGTCACAATGACTCTTCTAATAGGAGAAATGTAAAGGGCTACATATATTCTCATAATGTGCAAGGCGCACTATATTTCCCGGATGAAATAACTATTGAAACTGGCGATACTATCCTACATCTGAGACGACACCTTTTTCTGTCATACATAGAGGCTCTTCAAATATTCGCCTCTTATAGAGAATTTCAAGCCATTGAGTCTTTTCGTTTTGTATTAGAAATTGCTCAAGTTTCTGGCGCATTAGAAACGCCTCATCTGTATCGTAATAGTGACCAGTAATTTTAAAAAAGGCATAAACAAGTTGATGTATTTCATCAAACTTATCTCTATTCATTTCATCTGTAAATATATAGACAGTCCCCTCGTTACCTAACATTTTGCTTGAATTGAATGACCGGCAAAGTCATTCCGCAGCTACCCTGCAAAAATCGGCAGGAAAATGTAGGCTCTTTTTTAGATACTTGAATTACTTAAAAACAGGTATTACCCTGTCTTACAGTATATGGGGGTAGTTTGGGAACTTATTGCCAACACAAAAACTTTTAACGCCTCCCCAACCCACCTTTCCCCTATTTTGCAGTATTAATATGTGTCAATGAAAACCCGGTTTCACCCCTACTATTTTGTCTTACTTACATCTTTATTTTTTATGTCCTGCGGGTCGGTAGCAGAACCTGATTTTAAGGGTATCAGGAACGTAAGGGTTACCAAGTTTGGGCTTGCCGAATCCTCTCTCACCCTTGACCTGAATTATTTCAATCCCAATAAATTCTGGATAAATCTTAAAAATGCAGAAGGCGATGCCTGGATAGAGAATACTTTTTTAGGACATTTTGTTATGGATACCCTGATTCATATTCCGGCTAACGGGGAGTTCAGACTGCCGGTAAAATTGCAGGTGGATATGAAAAAGATATTAAAAAACTCACTGGTGGCATTCCTGGCCAAAGAAGTAGTTATTAAAGTAGAAGGAAAAGCCCGGGTGGGAAAAGGGTTTGTTTACATTAACTATCCCATAAAGTACGAGGGGAAGCAAGATTTGGGAGAATTACTAAAGTAGATGTTTCTCGTAAAGACGCTAAGGCGCAATTAATACATTAAACAGTTTCTCACAAAGATTCAAAGAATATCAGGAAAGCCTTTTGCGTCTTGGCGGGAAAAAATTATTGGGAGGGAACCGGCACTTTTGGCTTGGGGTGCCCTCCCCCGTCTTCAAACTTCTTACAGGTTTTGGGTAGCCGGTTGTAGGCATCTTCGGCGGCAGGCACATCACCTGCATCATAACCGCAGTTGGCTATATAGGCTTTGATTTCTTCGATATTTATTCTGTCGGTGACGTATTTCACTTTTGTTTCAGCTTTGCGGTAGTTAACGTTGATTTCCAAAATCCCATCATATGATTTGATATAAGCTTCTATTCTTTTTTTACAATTTTCACAACGGGCATTGGGTATTTTAATAGTATCTGTTCTCACAGGTTTTATCTGGGTATAGCCTGCTAACGATAAACCCATGATTGCAATAGCAGTGAAGAGTATTTTTTTCATACTTTACTTTTATTAAAAATAAAATTACGAAGCCCCATTCCAGTTGGCCGGATCATCCCGCCATTTTAACAAAACTTCCTGCTGACCAGCAGAAATAATTCCTTTTTGTACCGCCGATTCAATCAGCGTTGGATAATCAGTAAGGGAATAGTACCTCAATGATGCTTTGCTGAATGCTTCGGTTGCAACAGCAAAGCCGTAAGTAAAGATGGATACCATACCAATTACTTCCAACCCCTGCTCTTTGAGCACATCCACCACCTGCAGGCTGCTTTTACCGGTGGAAACAAGGTCTTCTATCACCACCACCTGCTGTCTTTTTTCATAAAACCCTTCTATCTGGTTGCCTAAGCCATGCTCCTTCGGTTTAGGACGGACATAGATGTACGGCAGTTTCAACTGGTCAGCCGCCATAGCACCCCAGGCAATGCCTGCTGTGGCTACACCTGCCAGCATTTCTGCATCAGGAAAGTTTTCAAAAATAACATTGCACATTTCTGATTTAATAAAATCCCTGATAAAAGGAAAGGACAACACTTTTCTGTTATCACAATAGATTGGGCTTTTCCATCCGCTGGCCCAGGTAAAGGGATGTTCAGGATTTAATTTTATGGCGTTAACTTGAAGGAGTTTTTCTGCAACGGCTTTTGCGTCAGTCATGCGGCGAAGGTAAAAGAAACCTGCGAGCCGTCAGCTACGAGTTGCGAGACTTTAGTTCGTATCTTCCTGTGGTGGCTCAAAACTCATAGCCTGCATTAATACTATGTACATTAAAATTTACTTCGACAACAAGCCACTTTTTCTCTGCGATGAGGTGGACGAAGATTTACAGCCATATATTCATCATGATGATGCTATTTTTATTGATGAGTTGGATAGCCACATGGTTAAGTCAATGAT
>JANNCC010000211.1:0-11474 GCA_031386125.1 Chitinophagaceae bacterium | reverse complement strand
ATACATTAGAAGCAGTTTTATCAATGCCCGGAGAATTATTTATTAATTCAGATGTGGGTGTAGTTGCTTGCGTAATGGTTTTCACTGCACACAAACCGCATCCAAAAAACAAAGAAACATTCTTTGGATATTTCAAGGATGATGGTTTTGAGAAAAGAAAAAACAAAGGCAGAATTGATGTGCATGGAAAATGGGAAGCAATAAAAGAGAAATGGGTTAGCAATTTCAGAAACGGAAAAGAAGAACCTGGTGTAAGTGTAAAACAAGTTGTTTCAGCAAACGATGAATGGTGTGCAGAGGCATACATGGAAACGGACTACTCAACACTTGACCAAGTAGATTTTTTGAAAAGCATTAAGGAGTATGTAATGTTTAACGAACTATTTTTAAAGTAAGATGAAACTACTTCCGTTACATAAATTGTTTGATGTAAAATATGGCAATAGCTTAGAGCTAATTAATTTGGAGCAATGCACCAAAGACACACCAAACTCAATAAACTTTGTTTCAAGAACAGAAAAAAATAATGGCATCTCTGCTTTTGTTTTACGAAATGAGGACATAAGGGAAAATTCTGCAAATACTATTTCAGTTGCTGTTAGTGGTTCAGTGCTTGCAACATTTCTACAACCTGAACCCTACTACACTGGTTTTCATATTTTGGTTTTGACACCCAAAGCAATTATGACAAAAGTTGAATTGCTTTTTTATTGTCATTGCATTAGTTCAAACAAGTATAAATACAATTACGGACGACAAGCGAATAAGACACTGAAAGAAATTATGATTCCTTCAGAAATGCCAAAAGATTTTCAAAAGATTACTCTTGATAAATTGGCTATTCCAAGTTCTAAACCTATCCTTCAAAAAAAGATTGAACTTCATACTGAAAACTGGAAGTGGTTTGAAATCCAAGATTTGTTTGAAATCAAAAAAGGGAAACGACTGACGAAAGCAGATATGATTGAAGGTGAAACTCCTTTTATCGGTTCAATAGATTCCAATAACGGCTATCGTGAATACATTGATGCAAAGCCAATTCATTCTGGAAATACAATCACTGTTAATTACAATGGTTCAGTTGCTGAATCATTTTATCAACCCAAACCATTTTGGGCATCAGACGATGTAAATGTGCTTTACCCAAAGTTCAATATGAATCCTTTAATTGCTCTATTCTTTACCACAGTTATCAAAGCAGAAAAGTATCGTTTTAATTACGGAAGAAAGTGGCATGTAGAGAGAATGAATATTTCTAAAATCAAATTACCATCAACTAATAGGAAGCAACCTGACTATGAGTTTATGGAAAACTACATTAAGTCATTACCGTATTCCAGTTCAATATGACCAACGCATTTGCAAGCACATTTTATTTTTTTGCCGACACCCAAGGCAACGCTAAAAAAATAAAAAGAGCTTGCAAGCCAACGCACGGGGACACTGCAAACTCCAACGATACAGCAATGAATGTAAATCGCTTTGAACAAAGTGTGTGCGAACCTCAAACAGTTGTGCTTCGGACGAACAGCAAGGCTTCCGATAACATAAAGATTAAAAGAAATTTTTAAAAAGGGGGCTTTGAGTGGTTAACGAACAGTTTTACTTCTATCAAACAGTTGTGCGTAAACAAACAGTGGTGCATCTAATCCCCCTTTTTAAAAACTTCTTTAATCCCTTCTTCGTTATCGGCAATGCTATGGCGGCAGTGCTAACTTGAAACATTTTGCAAGAAAGAAACTGAGCATGAAAAAGATTGAACTCACACTAAAATGTGATTCAATAAGTTTTGTCTTTCCATTCCTCATGAGTTTACAACAAAATCACATTATGTTGTGATTTTACTTGCTTAATTGGAAAATGAAAACTACTTTTGCATCATAAATCACACTATAATGTTAGTCAAGCACCTTGGGGAAACTATAAAACACAGAAGAAAAGAGTTGAGTATAACTCAACCACACTTAGCTGAATTGGCAAAAGTCAGCACCAATACTTTGTATAAATTGGAACGAGGACAAGGTAATCCGTCATTGGATGTGCTGAACAAATTAGGAGAAGTGTTGGGAATGGAATTGACACTGGAAGTGAAAAAGAAACATTGAATAAATGAGAGCAATGGAAATATATCGCAACGGAACTTTAGCTGGATTGCTGACTGAAGAAAATCGTCAGCATTTTGTGTTCATGTATGACGACAACTATTTTAACGATGCAAACAAACCGGCAATCAGTTTGACACTTCCAAAAACTCAAAAGGAATACAGTAGCGAGTTTTTGTTTCCATTTTTTTTTAACATGCTAAGTGAAGGAGTAAACAGAAAACTGCAAAGCACACAATTGCGGATTGATGAAGAAGACAATTTTGGATTGCTTATGGCAACGGCACAGTATGATACCATTGGAGCAGTAACTGTAAAACCAATAACGGCAAAATGAATTTAGATGAATTGAAATATTGCCCCGGAACTTTGGCTGAAGGTTTTACGACTTACAGCCCCAGTTGTTTGCGGAATTTGTTTAGCGGAAAAAAAGTAAATCATGTTTTGCCATATGAACAACCACAGCAAAGCGAAGAAGTTGCGGAGAAGTTTATGGAAAACCGCAAACGCATTTCCATATCTGGAGTGCAGGAAAAGTTAAGTTTTCTACTTGAAAAAAACATACTGCGTCTGACAAACGAAGGCGAACAAGGAACTTACATATTGAAACCAATACCAAGAGATTTAAAGAAAGTTGACCAAGTTCCGGCAAACGAACACCTGACAATGCAAATAGCGAAACAGGTTTACGGATTAAACATTGCAGAATGTGCAATGATATTTTTTGAGAATGGTGCTCCGGCATACATAACCAAACGATTTGATGTAAAAGAAGAAGGCGGAAAGTGGGGTAAGGAAGATTTTGCAACGCTGGCAGGAAAAACAAAAGATAATGCCGGAGCCAATTTTAAATACGAATACAGCTATGAGGAAGCTGGAATGTTGATACAAAAATATGTTCCAGCCTGGAGAGTGGAAATAGAAAAATATTTTTCGTTAGTGGTTTTCAATTTCCTGTTCTCAAATGGTGATGCACATTTGAAAAACTTTTCTTTGCTTGAATCCTCCAAAGGCGATTATTTGCTCAGCCCTGCTTACGATTTGGTGAATACAAAGCTGCATGTGGACGATTCGGATTTTGCTTTAGACAAAGGATTATTTGGTGATGATTTTAAAAGTGATGATTACAAAAAAAACGGACACCCTTCCAAGAATGACTTTACAGAATTTGCAAAAAGAATAGGAGTAACAGAAGGTAGAGTTGAAAAGTTGTTGAATCCATTTTTAGAAAAGCAAAACTTAATGGAAACATTAGTGAGCCGTTCCTTTTTGAGTGAAGCAAACAAGAGAGGTTATTTGCTGATGTATAATATGAAACGAAATTATCTGACATGACAAGAAGTTATTACTCCAACACTTTTACCGACTTCTTGCAAGAAGATGAGAATAATATTTTTGGCTTATTGTGCCAGAATCATAGCCATGACATAAACGATTTAACTAAAGTCGCTTGGAAAGCTCAAATCAAAATTCTCAAACATTCTCTCAAACAATTTGACAGCGGACAAATCTATTTTGAGTTTTCAATTCCGAGAATGGGCAAACGGGTTGACAATATTTTAATCATCAACGACCTGATTTTTGTTGTAGAATTTAAAGTTGGTGATTCAGAATATCAGAAGCATTCCATTGAGCAAGTAGTTGACTACTGCTAGGACTTGCAAAACTTTCACGAAGGAAGTCATGACGAAAAATTAATTCCGCTTTTAGTTTCTACAAAAGCCGCAGCAACAGAAAATATTTTTGAAGTAACTGACAATTTATTTGAACCGCTAAAAGCGAATCAACAAAACCTTAGCGATGTAATTACTCTTTCACTTGCACAAAGTAACGGCAGACAAATCAATTCAACAGAGTGGGAAAATTCAATTTACAAACCAACACCAACAATTATTGAGGCAGCCCAAGCACTTTACAAGAAACACAATGTGAAAGAAATTTCACGAAACGATGCAGGTGCAATCAATTTAACAAAGACCACCGACTGTATCAACAGAATAATTGACAGTTCAAAATCTCAAAATCACAAGTCAATTATTTTTTTGACAGGAGTTCCTGGTGCAGGAAAAACGCTTGCAGGATTAAATATTGCTATTGAACGGAGAAAAGTTGATGAAGACGAACATGCCGTTTTCCTTTCAGGTAATGGACCTTTAGTTGATGTGTTGCGAGAAGCTTTAGCAAGAGATTCCGTTTTATTCTCAAAAGAGAAAGGCGAATCATCAACCAAGAAAAATGAAAAAGATAGAGCCGTTAAGTTCATACGGGACAATGATAGTAGTAATGCAGTTGGCTAAATAATATTTCACTCACATCGGGGAGATTGCTTCAACCCGCCGGGGCGGGTCTCGCAAAAAAAACCCTCCGGTAGAAACCGGAGGGAACAACTAAAAAACACTAGCTTAAATGCTAAGGTTTCATTGGAACGAACTGAGTTTGATCATCCTTCATCCCGCCTTAGGCGGGATCAGGGTGACAATCATTTATTAGTCGGGTTTTTTCCCGTCTAAAAAGGTATTAATAGTGCTTATTTGTGTTTGATTATTTTGGTCTGTCTTGACCTCAACGCTGCTGTAGAAGTTTTCTACCTGGGAATTGTTGTTATACAATTCCATGTTGCGGCGGATATAAGCCGGCACGGTTTCAAACTCATTATTGGGGTCCGCAGCGTTAACGTTGAACGATAAGTTTCTCAACTTATGCAAACGTTCAGCAGCCCTACGTTTTTGTTCTTCGGTTTCGTCCTGCATTGCAGGGTCTTCAACCTCTGGAAACAAAGGTGTCTGAGCTTGATGGGCCAACGGCATATCCGCCGCAGGAATGTCATCCCGTTCTACCAACTGCATTTGCAACTCGAGGAGTTCTTCCTGCTCGTTGCTGGCAATTGCAGAAGGGACCGGTTCTTCGGCAGAAGTAATGGAGGTAACGACCTCTGGTTTAGATTCTGCGTAGATATTGGACGGTCTGGCCAGATAACCACCCGATGCTGCAGACACCGGGCTTGTACTAGTACTATCTTTCATGCTGCCGATCAGTGCAGCATCTGTTTGTTTGATTGTTGATTGCTGCATCGAATTTATACTTTCGCTTTTCACTACAGTTGACATTTTGCTCACAGTAGATGTACCTGCTGTTTCCTTCGTAGTATTACTAAGTGTTTTTCCTTCTGCCTGCACTGCCGATTCATTCTGCAGTGGCTGGAGTTCGAAATGAATGATGACGGCTTCTTCTTCTTTAATATCAGTAATGTCAATTACCGGTGCCTGCATTACCACAAACTCTTCTACCAGTGTTGGCATCAGGTAATCAATTTTTTCTTCCTGTATAGAAGCGGCTGCAGGTTGCAATGCTTCTTCCATTGCTTCCATTTCTCTTTCTATGGCTGCATCAGAAAGTTGCAGTTTTGCAACAGGTGCCTTAGGTTCATCAACCTGTCCCAATACCATTACTATTTTCTCTTCTGCTTTTGGTTCATCTTTCTTCACTACCGGTTTTGCAAACGGGTCTTTGTGTTCGAAACCGGTTGCTATCAGGGTGATGCCGATGCGATCGCCGAGTGTGCTGTCATAACCCATTCCAAGGATTACATCTGTCTCTCCTGCCTGGTTGAGCAAATAATTCTGAATCACTTCTACCTCATCCATGGTAAACTCATGTTCGCCGGCAGCAGAGTTGATATTAATCAATATCCATTTTGCCCCTTTGATATCACTATCGTTCAGCAATGGTGAATTCATAGCTTCTTCAATGGCTTTCTGTGCCCTGTTCTCCCCGGATGCTTCTGCATTACCAAGAATAGCAACACCACCGTTGCGCATTACTGTACATACATCCGCAAAGTCAACATTTATTTGCCCCGTGCTGTTGATAACATCGGTAATACATTTTGCAGCCGTCGCCAATACATTGTCGGCTTTTTCAAATGCTTCCCGCATTTTTAAATTGCCAAACTGGTGACGCAGTTTATCATTGCTGATAACAAGCAAGGTGTCCACATAACCTTTCAAAATTTTTATTCCTTCTTCTGCCTGTTGCTGACGTTTCTTTCCTTCATAAGCAAACGGTGTGGTAACGATACCAACCGTAAGAATGCCAAGATCTTTACAAATTTTAGCAATGATGGGTGCACCACCGGTGCCGGTGCCACCACCCATGCCAGCGGTGATGAAAGCCATCTTGGTGTTTACTTCCAGTATGCGTTTTATTTCTTCCAGCGATTCTTCTGTTGCCTGACGGCCAATATCCGGATTGGCACCGGCACCTAAACCTTGTGTAAGGTGCGGTCCGAGTTGTATCCTGTTAGGTATGCCACTATTGGCTAATGCCTGCGCATCTGTATTACAGATTACAAAGTTGACACCCTCTATCTGCTGGCTAAACATATGGTTTACCGCATTGCCACCACCGCCGCCTACACCTATTACTTTCAGAATGGATGATTTTTCTTTTGGCAAATCGAAATGTATCATAGTGTTTTGAATTTTTCCTCACCCCAATCCTCTCCATTTCATGGAGAGGGAGTTGCGAAGCCGTTGGTAATTGGGTTAGTTATTTTCTTATGCAGTTTTAGAATTTAATCTTCTTACAATTTTTTATCCTCTTCCTCTTTGAACAAATCAATGATACCATCTTTGAACTTGCCCCAGAAGCCAGTCAGGCTCTTTCTATTCTTCACTTCGCTTTCACTTACTTCTTCTGTTGCTACCACCACTTCTCCCTGTACGTTGTTCTTTAATCCATCAGGCACTTCGACTTTCCTGTATTCTTTTTCAAATTGTTTGCGGTCATGTTCATAATCATCATACCCTTTCAGAATAAGACCGATACAGGTGGAGTAGGTCGGCTTCGCCAGCTCTTCAATGTGGCCACCTGCAAGATGTTCGTTAGGGAAACCAATTCTTGCAGGCAACCCTGTTACATATTCAGTGAGTTGGATAAGGTGTTTTAATTGAGAGCCGCCACCTGTGAGGATGATACCACCGTTCAACATGCGGTTTTCTAAACCAACTTGCTTTAAATGGTAAGTAACAAAATCCATGATCTCACTCATTCTTGCCTGGATGATGTTAGCCAGGTTCTTTACACTGATTTCTTTTGCCGGCATTCCCCTTAATCCTGGAATGGTGATATAGGCATTTGATTTTGCTTCGTTGGCTAATGCACTACCAAACTGCACTTTCATTTGCTCTGCCTGTGTTTTCAAAACACCCAAGCCTGTTTTAATATCATTGGTGATATTTTCTCCGGCAAAAGGAATAACAGCGGTATGTTTTAAGATACCCTCATAAAAAACAGCGAGGTCTGTTGTGCCACCACCGATATCAACGATAGCGACACCTGCTTCCAGGTCTTCCTGTCCCATAACGGCAGAAGAAGAAGCAAGGGGTTGCAGTACTAAATCTTTTGTGTAAAGACCTGATTTCTCCACACTGCGATTGATATTTTTTATCGCATTCTTATCCCCAGTGATGATGTGGAAATTGGCACCAATCTTCACACCACCATAACCAATTGGGTTAGGGATGTTTTGAAAATTATCCACTGTGAATTCCTGAGGTATCACATCAATAATCTGATCCCCGGCAGGAATATATGTTTTGTACTGATCGTCTATCAGCTGATCAATTTCCTTTTGGGTGATTTCTTCTTCTGTCCGTTGCCTTACAATATCACCACGGGTTTGCAAACTTTTGATGTGGTGACCGGCAATGCCAACATAGACTTCGTTGATGTCTAAGTTTGGATTAGAGGCAAAGCAGTTTTCCAAAGCACTTTTGATGGCTTTGATAGTTTCATCAATGTTGAGCACCTGCCCATGCTTTACACCGTTGGAGTTGGATTTTCCGAATCCGAGTATCTCCAGTTTGCCATACTCATTTTTGCGTCCGGCAATTACAGCGATCTTGGTTGTTCCAATATCAAGACCGACAATAATGGGTTGTTCGTTGTTCATAGTTGTTGTTTTTAGTTGTTGTTGTTTTTATCGAAATCGTTGTTTGTCGTTAATTGTATCCGCCATTTATTTCCCCCACTGGTTTCTTTGGCATTACTGCTTTTGGTTCCTTCTTTTTCTCAACTGGTTTTGGTTTGTTGTCTTTTACGGGTTTGGGCTTATCGGTTTTCTTTTCAGCGGGTTGGGATAAAGAAGATTTCAAAGGGTTGGGATTGGGTTGCTCAGAATTTAACTCTTTACTACCTTTTAAAGAAGGATCGGCAGATGATGCTGAATCCACTTCTAATTTTACATTTGGAGGCATTGCTCTTATTACTGTATCATTTTCAGCCTCGATTGACTGACGCAATAGTTTTTCTACGTTTTTCTTTAATTGTATTGAATCAACTTTTGCATTACCGGCATATTTCGACACTACTACCTGTCCTTTATATTGCACATCAATTACTTTGTACTTATCAAAACCAGTTTTGCTTAATACCTGCTTGTATAAGACCATCAGGCGGTGAAATTTCTTGTCTATATTTTCTCCATTTCCAAGTTTTACCAAATGATTGCCCACCACCGGTATCATTTCAAAATTTCTTTCCGGTGTAATATCAATCTGCGATACCTGCGACATCCAGAAAGGGTCAGTAATAATAAAATTGGCTGTCAACCTTACATCATTCAGCAGCACACTGTCAATAGCTGATAATTTTTTCTTTTCAGGAAATCCTGTAAACACCGGCACCCTTGCACTTAATTTGTCTGACAACGGTATTTTTCTTCCGAGGCTGTCGATATAAAATGAGCTGCCTGTCGTAGTGAATACTCTTGCTACCGGTTCTTTTTCTGTTATTGTAATGTGCAGCACATCCCGGTTGTCAAAATAGAGTTCGGCTTCATCAATCCAGGTGTTACCCTCCAGCATCTGCTCCAGTTCATGCAGTTTGAAAGATGCGACCGGCTCGCCTTTAATTGCTCCTTTTGTTGCCTTCATCAATAATTGCTCAACATCTTTCTCATCAATGAAGAAGTTATTCTGTACTCCTTTCAGTACGATGTTGTAATCTTTACACTCCCCTCTGTTCTTTTTGCTGATAGCTGCTAACAGCAGGGTAAGCATACCGGCACCGATACACAGCCACAGGGCAACAAATAATACTTTTCTTATGGTTGTTCTTGCATCCACTCTTTATATTTCTTTTAATTCGTTCTTTATGGGTTCTACCAGCATATCAATATCCCCGGCTCCAGCTGTTATCAATACTTCTCCAAATTCTTTATTCAGTGTTTTGGCGTAATCGTTCTTTACCCAATCCAACACTTCTTCTTTTGTCATCACCCTTTTGTTATCCCTTTTCATTTTTTCTAAAATCATTTCACTGCTTACACCTTCGATTGGCAACTCTCTCGCTGGATAAATTGGCAACAGAACTACTTCGTCTGCTAAGTCCAGCACTTCGGCAAACCCATCGGCCAAATCTCTTGTTCTGCTGTACAGGTGCGGTTGAAATAGCACTGTACACTTTTTTTGTTTGAACAAAGTCTTCGCCCCGTTTATCAAAGCCCTCAATTCCTCAGGGTGGTGAGCATAATCATCCACAAACACTGGCCTCTCCCACTTTCCCTCTCCACTCCGTGGAGAGGGAGGAAGGATGTACTCAAATCTTCTTTTCACACCACGGAAGTTTTCCACCGCCGCTTTAATTTTATCATTTTCAATTCCCAAAGAACTGGCTACAGCTATTGCAGCTACCACATTTTCTACATTGTGCATGCCGCCCATATTCAGTTTCACATTCTCCAGCACATTATCCTTTAGTATCACATCAAATTCATAGCTTCCATTCATCATCCGGATATTAGCAGCATACACATCCGCACTTTCGTTTTGCAAACTGTAAGAGAGGTAATGCTGACTTTTTAATTCCTTTGTTCTCTCTAATCCAAATTTGCCTATCACCACTCCATTCGGCTTTACTCTTTTACTGAAATCAATAAAAGCTTGTTCCATTGCTGCTGCCGTGCCATATATGTCCAGGTGGTCAGCATCCATGGCTGTGATGATGGCTACATCCGGACTTAGTTTCAAAAAACTTCTGTCATACTCATCGGCTTCTATCACACACACATTTTTTTCGCTGCTCCAGAAATTGGTTCCGTAATTCACGGCGATGCCACCGAGAAAAGCATTGCAACCAAATCCACTGTCACGGAGTAAATGCGCCACCATTGTAGTGATGGTTGTTTTGCCATGTGTGCCTCCAATACATATATTAAAAGAACTTTTGCTTATTATTTGTAATACATCACTTCGCTTTACCACTTTATATCCGTTCTCCCGGTAATAAACCAACTCTTTGTGTTCTGTTGGTACAGCCGGAGTATAAACTATCAGCTCAACTCTCTTTGGAATCAACTCAACATTCTCTTCATAATGAACAGCAATGCCGCTTGCTTCCAGTTCTTTCGTCAATACAGTTGGCGTTTTATCGTAACCACTTACTTTCGCTCCACCAGCATGAAAAAACCTGGCTATTGCACTCATCCCGATTCCACCAATTCCGATAAAATATACTTCACTCATCTTGTCAATCCCCTTAAAGGGGGTATTCATAAGGACAGTATTGATTTCTACGTTCATTATATCTTAAATCACTTTCAAAATTTCTTCCGCTATTCTTTCATCAGCATCAGTTATTCCCAACGGTGCAATATTCTTTTTCAGTTCTTCCTGCTTATCCGTATCAAGCGATAATTCAATTGTCATAAACACCAGTTTTTGCATCACCTCATTGTCCTTCACCATCATTGCTGCATTTTTATTTACCAGTTGCATAGCATTTACTGTTTGATGATCTTCCGCAGCAAACGGATATGGCACAAACAAAACAGGTTTTTTAGCCGTACATAATTCCGCCACCGTCATCGCACCTGAACGGGCCACTACTATATCTGCTGCTGCATAGGCATATTCCATTTTTGCAATAAAATCGTTTGCCCAAACACCAAGCCTTCCTTCTATTCTTTCTTTCGCCTTTTCCGCATAGGGCTTACCCGTTTGCCAAATAACCTGAAGTCCTGCATCCTGTAGTTTATCCAATCCGGTATACACTGCTTCGTTAATAGATTTTGCACCGAGACTTCCCCCAACGAACAGAATTGTTTTCTTCGCTTCATCCAATGAAAAGAATTTAATTCCTTCGCCTCTAGTTACACCAGCATCTGAAATGGCATTTCTTACCGGGTTACCTGCTACCATTATTTTTTCCTTGGGAAAAAATTTCTCCATTCCATCGGTACCGGTAAAAATTCTTGTCGCTTTCCTTCCCAGCATGATATTAGAACGACCGGCGAAAGAATTGGATTCGTGAATGAAAGTTTTAATTCCTCTAGCCTGTGCAAAACGCAGCACCGGGAAACTTGAATATCCA
>JANNCC010000188.1:0-4499 GCA_031386125.1 Chitinophagaceae bacterium | reverse complement strand
ACACCATTAATAAAAAACTGCACACTGGCTAAATCAAAATTACCGGCACCTACACTGGCTCCTTTAAGGATACGGCCTAATTCTGTTGTTGGGGTTGCAAGCAATTTATCATCTGAATTGATGGAGGAACTGTAAACAATTCTTTCTTTAATTGTAATGCTGTAATAATCTACAGTAACACTCAGGTTCTTTGTAGGAGTAAATCCCAAACCGACTGTAAAGTTATTTGATTTCTCTGGTGTTAATAATGGAACGCCTAATGCAAATGCCTGCTTACTCCTGTTATTAAATAAGCCGGATAAAACAATGGTGCCGCCCGCAAAAGATGCTTGTGTGGATTGTGCATAAATCTGGTGAAGGGTTGGGGCCCTGAAGCCTGATGAAGCCGAAGCCCTTATAACTGCTTTATCTCCGGCAATTTTGTATCGGCTGGATAATTTCCAAACAAATGCACTACCAAAATCACTATATTTTTCAGCACGGATTGCACCGTTTAATAAAAAATCTTTTGAAACATCCCAGGTGGCATCAGCATAGGCGCCTATATTGAAACGGCTGTTTGTAGTTGCATTTTCTGCACGGATGCCGGGAAACGAATTAGAGCCTTGTCCAGTGTAAGAAGATGTATCACCTGCAATAAGCCGATAGGTTTCTTTCCTGGCTTCAGCACCAAACGCAACACTGAAATTATCAGTTAAAGATTTTGAAACATCATAGTTTCCTACAATATGCGAAAAATTATATCCACCTGGCTTGAATGCTGTTGGGCTGGCAGCACCCAATGAACGGTTTACTGTATTTTCTACGGTATATAATTGCTGGTTACCCCCAAATGTAACGGCTACATCATGAGCCCATCCTCCTTTGTTACTTTTGAAACCAAGCGTTGCGTTGTAGTCTAACAAATCGCCTTCAAAAGTAGGCACATAACCTAAATAGCCTTCATATAAAGGATCGTTACCACCAGTATAATTAGGTGCACCGGGAATTCTTTTATGTAATAACCCAGCATCAGTTCTCCAATAAGGAGTTCTGTAATTGGCAAAACTTTTTGCTTTCTTAATTACCAACGCAGCATTGCTGTAAAACTGACCATCTTCCCCGGCAGACAACCCAAGATTATAATTAAATTTCGCAGCCTGTATATCACCAGATCCATTGATATTTTTTCCTGTTGGATATTTGGCTAAAAAAGATCTTATAGCAGCATCTGCTGAAGGTGAACCCCCAAAAGTTGCAATCTCAGTAGGAATATCAATAATACCTGATCGAACAGCACTGTTTTGCTGGCTGAAATCAACTGTATAATTAATAAATCCTTTTGAGCCGATATTAGAGCCACTATTATAGGCCAGGCCATAGTTTTCGCCATCGCCTTTGGAGGTTACCCCTCCATTAAATGTAAGCGTACTGTATTGATATCTGTCTTTTAAAATTACATTCATTACACCTGCAATGGCATCAGAACCATACTGGGCGGAGGCACCATCCCTCAGAATCTCTACCCTTTTAATTGCATCTATCGGTATTCCCGAAAGATCAGCCCCGGTTTCACCACGGCCGGGTGCAAACTGTACATAAAGCAATGAACTAAGGTTTTTTCTTTTACCATTAATAAGCACCAATGTTCTGCTGGGGCCGAGGTTACGTATTTCGTATGGATCCAATAAAGTTGTTGCATCATTTACCGGAGTATTAACTGTATTAAAAGAAGGAACCCGGTACTGGAGTTGTTTATCAAATGTTGTTTGGGCTGTCGATCTTAAATCAGCATTTGAAATTGCATCAATGGGTAATGGTGTGTTTACAGAACTTCTTGGCAATGAACGGATACCCGTCGTAAGAATGATCTCACCTAACTCACCAGCTGATTCTATTATAACAAAATCAACTGTCGTACTACCAGAAATAGTAACAGTTTTAGATGCATTTGCATATCCCACAAAAGAGACGGTAATATTAACAGAGCCATTGGGCAATGACAATGAATAAATGCCAGCTTCGTTAGTTTGGGCACCCTTTCCGCCGCTTGTAACTGAGGCTCCGGCAATTCCTTTACCGGAATTATCAGACACTTTGCCACTGACTGTGTTTTGGGCGATAGAGCTTAATCCAAAAAAGATTAAAGCTGGTAATACAAGAATAATTTTTCTCATAATTTTTTTTTGATTGATAATAGATAGCTAAATGTAACATAAAATTAACTTGATGCATTTTTTTTGAATATAAAGAATATAGAATGTGTAGAAATAGTGAGCAAATAATACACAGTCATGAAAAATAGCTTGATAGAAGTCAATACCAATTACCCAAGAGTCATACTATTGTCACGAATAAAGGAAAAGGTTAGCCACAGAGGAACACAGATTAAAACGGATGAATACACCTGCCCGACTTCGTCATTCAGGCGAGGGATGGCCACGAATACACACAAAATAACACGAAAGTATTCTGGTAATTAGTATCTCCCAATAGCAATCAAGAGTATTAAATTTTGAGATTGTATTTTTTGTGTCAATTGGTGTGAATTTGTGGCCAAACAAAAAAAGCTGCTTCAGCAACTTATTTGAGTTTATTTGTGTTCATCTGTGGCCAAAAAATCATTTCGCTGCGACAGCAGCCGATTTCGGAAATACCACTCTCCCCGGATATACTTCCAATGCCTTTTCCAAACAATCCATCGCTGCATTTAATGCATCAAGATTCAATACGTAGGCAAGGCGAACTTCATTTTTACCAAGACCTGCTGTGCCATAAAAACCAGTAGCCGGTGCCAGCATCACTGTGGCATTATTATACGAAAAATCTTCCAGCAACCATTGGCAGAATTTATCGCTATCATCAATCGGCAACTTTGCTATCGCATAAAAAGCACCACCCGGGTTCGGGCAATATACTCCCGGTATTGCATTCAACCGGCTTACCAATAAATTTCTGCGGCGCAAATATTCCGCCTTTGGGGCATCAAAATAACTGGCGGGTAAATCCACTGCGGCTTCACCCATTATCTGAGCCAGTCCCGGCGGACTCAACCTTGCCTGAGCAAATTTCAGGGCTGCATTATACACTGCTTTATTTTTGGTAACCAATGCACCTAATCTTGCACCACAGGCACTATATCGTTTACTGATGGTATCCATCAGCACCACATGCTGATCCAATCCCTCCAGGTGCATGGCACTTACATATTCGCCATCATAGCAAAACTCTCTATAAGCCTCATCACTGAAGAGGTATAAATTATGTTTGATGCAAATCAGTTTCAATGCTTCCATCTCTTCCCGGCTGTAGAGATACCCTGTTGGGTTATTCGGGCTGCAGATGATGATGGCTTTTGTTTTATTGGTAATCACTTTTTCAAAATCAGGAATTGGCGGCAAGGCAAATCCTGTTTCTATACTGGATGTTATCGGCACTACATTTACACCGGCTGCACAGGCAAACCCGTTATAGTTAGCATAAAACGGTTCTGGTATTATCACTTCATCGCCTGCATTCAGGCAGGTAAAAAAACCAAATAGTATCGCTTCACTACCACCTGTGGTTATCATTATCTGGTCGTAGGCCACATCAATGCCTACCGATTTATAATACTGCACCAGCTTGCGGCGGTAGCTTTCGTTACCGGCACTATGGCTGTACTCCAGTGTTTTTATATCGGCATTCCGCACTGCATCTAATATAGCCGGAGGTGTTTCTATATCCGGCTGGCCAATATTCAGGTGATACACTTTAATACCTTTCTTCTTGGCGGCCTCTGCAAAAGGCACCAGTTTACGTATCGGCGAAGGTGGCATCTGCTGGCCACGGTTAGAGATTATAAGCATAGAGGCAAAGGTAAGAAACGGACTGTCACCTAACGAAATGTCACCCTGAGTTTATCGAAGGGTGAAGAATAGGAACGAAAATAAAGTTGCCAGCTTCAGTACTACTATCATCGACTGTTGTGTCACTCACTTGTACGTTCTGTTCACTACTCAGCAAATACCAAATTTATTTCCTCCTTCTTTTACTTTAGATTTGTTGCCGACATAACATATTATCAATAACGCATTGCGTTGCTGACGTTTCTTCTTAGATAAAACCTAGTAAATTTTAACTGAAAGAAAGAAACAGTTCAAGCGATGCACCCGAAAGGGTGCGTCTTCTTGCTGTTTTCTATTCTTTCAAGGCCCTCTCAGGTGCCCTTCTGAAGTAGGATTCAAGCGGAGGATGGCACCCATTTTTATTCTCCACTTATTCCAATTTAACAAAGCTCCTCAATGCAGTAATCATCAACTGCATGACCGAATTAATCTGGGAAGGAAAATATAAAGACGGCAAGAAAGTTACTCCTGTTCGCATTGCACTTCCTTTTCAGACCATTGAAACCATTAACGAAAGTGTACAGCAACGGCAAAAAACACTTGATTTTTTTAGTGCCGGTAACACCAACACAGAATGGCGCAACCGGCTTATCTGGGGTGATAAGAAATATGTGCTCCCAAGTTTATTACCTG
>JANNCC010000055.1:0-9849 GCA_031386125.1 Chitinophagaceae bacterium | reverse complement strand
GGTAAAAACCTGAAAGTGGCCTTTATGCCATGGAAGGGTTACAACTTTGAGGATGCTATCGTTATCAGCGAAAGAGTAGTAAAAGAAGATATGTTTACTTCTGTTCACATTTCTGAATACGAACTGGAAGTAAGAGATACTAAACTGGGTGAAGAAGAATTGACTCCGGATATCCCGAACGTTTCTGAAGAAGCAACAAAGGATCTGGATGAAAATGGTATTATCAGAATCGGAGCACAGGTGAAAGAAGGTGATATATTAATCGGAAAGATTACCCCTAAAGGTGAGTCAGACCCAACACCGGAAGAAAAACTGCTCCGTGCCATCTTCGGTGATAAAGCCGGCGATGCCAAAGATGCTTCATTGAAAGCTCCTAATGGAGTGGAAGGTGTTGTTATCGGTAAGAAATTATTCCAGAGAGCCAAGAAAGATAAGAATGGCAAAGTGAGAGAGAAGGCAATGATAGAGAAGCTGGAGAAAATGCATGAGAAGAATGAGAACGACCTGATGGAAGTACTGCTGGAGAAATTGACAACACTGCTGGCAAGCCATACATCGGCAGGTGTAGGCAATAATTTTGGTGAAATACAAATTGGCAAAGGTGCTAAGTTCACTGAGAAAAACCTTCGGGGTCTTGATTATGCCAACATTAATCCATTAGGATGGACCAGTGATAAGAAAGTAGACGATCAAATCAATACACTGTTGCATAACTATAACATCAAGTTCAACGAAGAGCTTGGCCGTTATAAGAGAGAGAAATTCAACATCAGTATTGGTGATGAGCTTCCTGCCGGTGTATTGAAGCTGGCTAAAGTTTATCTCGCTGTTAAGCGTAAGCTGAAAGTGGGTGATAAGATGGCTGGTCGCCATGGTAACAAAGGTATTGTGGCCAAAATCGTACGTCATGAAGACATGCCGTTCCTGGAAGATGGAACACCAGTAGATGTTGTATTGAATCCATTAGGTGTACCAAGTCGTATGAACCTTGGGCAGATTTATGAAACTATTCTTGGTTGGGCGGGTATCAAACTAGGATTGAAATTTGCAACACCAATCTTTGATGGTGCCACCGTGGATGAAATAGCAGGTTACTGTAAGGATGCAGATATTCCAATGTACGGGCACACTTATTTATATGATGGTGAAACCGGTGAAAGGTTTCACCAGAAAGCAACAGTGGGTATCATTTATGTTATCAAACTTCACCACATGGTGGATGATAAAATGCATGCCCGTTCTATCGGACCATATAGTCTTATTACGCAGCAGCCGCTTGGTGGTAAAGCACTGTTCTGTGGTCAGCGTTTTGGTGAGATGGAAGTATGTGCACTGGAAGCTTATGGAGCCTCTAACATCCTTCAGGAATTACTGACACTGAAATCGGATGATATAATCGGCCGTGCAAAAACCTACGAGGCAATTGTGAAAGGTGAGAATATTCCGAGACCAGGTGTTCCTGAGTCATTCAATGTATTAGTGCATGAGTTGAGAGGTTTAGGTCTTGATCTGAAGTTTGAATAGTGAATGGTGAATAGTGAGTGGTGAGTAGGGCTTCCGAAAACTAAGGTTTTATTCACTATTGACAACTCACTACTCACAAGACAAGCTGGAAACAAAAATTTTAAAAGAAACTAGAAACAATAATTGGCTATGAAAAAAGAGAATCGTCCTAAAGCGGCTTTTTCAAAAATTACCATCGGTCTTGCTTCTCCGGATGTTATCCTGGAAAGAAGCTATGGTGAAATATTAAAGCCCGAAACGATCAACTATCGTACTTACAAACCTGAAAGAGATGGTTTGTTCTGCGAGAGAATTTTTGGCCCGGTAAAAGATTACGAATGTGCCTGCGGTAAATACAAACGTATCCGTTATAAGGGTATCGTATGTGACCGTTGCGGTGTAGAAGTAACAGAAAAAAAAGTGCGGAGAGAAAGAATGGGTCACATCAAACTGGTGGTGCCGGTTGTTCATATCTGGTACTTTAAGTCTTTACCAAATAAAATTGGTTATCTGTTGGGTGTAAGTTCTAAGAAATTAGAGACCATTGTTTACTACGAACGTTTTGTGGTAATACAATCAGGTATCCGTGCAGACAAAGGACAAAATCCCGGTGATTTGCTGACAGAAGAAGAATACTTAGATATTCTTGATACATTACCAAAGGATAATCAATACCTGCCTGATGATGACCCAAATAAATTCATCGCCAAGATGGGTGCGGAAGCAGTGCATGATATGCTGCAACGCATCGACCTTGATCAGTTATCATTTGATTTAAGAAATGCTGCGGCTACTGAAACATCTCAACAGCGTAAAGCGGATGCATTGAAACGTTTAAGTGTAGTAGAAGCTTTCCGTGATGCGAATACCAGAATCAACAACCGTCCTGAATGGATGGTAATGCAATACATTCCTGTCATTCCACCAGAACTGCGTCCGTTAGTGCCGCTGGATGGTGGCCGTTTTGCATCATCTGACCTGAATGATCTTTATCGCCGTGTTATTATCCGTAATAACCGTCTGAAAAGATTGTTAGAGATCAAAGCACCTGAAGTAATCCTGCGTAACGAAAAACGGATGTTGCAAGAAGCTGTTGACTCCTTGTTTGATAACAGCCGTAAATCAAATGCTGTAAAAGCAGAAGGTGGACGGGCATTGAAATCATTGAGTGATGTATTGAAAGGTAAACAAGGTCGTTTCCGTCAGAACTTATTGGGTAAAAGGGTTGACTATTCTGGTCGTTCTGTTATCGTGGTAGGCCCTGAATTGAAACTGCATGAGTGTGGGTTACCAAAAGATATGGCGGCTGAATTATTCAAGCCATTTATCATCCGTAAATTAATTGAAAGAGGTATTGTAAAAACAGTGAAGTCTGCAAGGAAACTGGTAGACAAGAAGGAAGCTGTGGTTTGGGATATCTTAGAAAATATTTTGAAAGGTCACCCGATTATGTTGAACCGTGCCCCAACACTTCACCGTTTATCAATCCAAGCTTTTCAGCCAAAATTGATTGAAGGTAAAGCGATACAATTACACCCATTAGTTACCACAGCCTTCAACGCTGACTTTGATGGTGACCAGATGGCGGTGCATGTACCATTGAGCCATGCTGCAGTATTGGAAGCACAACTATTAATGTTGGCTTCTCACAACATTTTGAACCCGCAAAATGGTACACCAATCACCCTCCCTTCTCAGGACATGGTACTTGGTCTGTATTACATCACCAAGGGAAAAAGAACAACTGAAACAGAAATCGTTCGTGGAGAAGGAAAAGCTTTCTACTCAAACGAAGAGGTAATCATAGCCTATAATGAAGGTGTTATTGATATGCATGCCTGGATTAAGGTAAAAGCTAACATCCGCAACAGCGATGGATTACTGGAGCATAAATTAATTGAAACAACAGTTGGTCGTGTAATATTCAACCAGCATGTACCAGCAGCCGTAGGTTTTGTAAATGCATTGTTGACCAAGAAGAACCTTCGGGAAATCATTGGTGATATTATTAAAATTACCAACGTTCCAAAAACAGCGAAGTTCCTTGATGATATTAAGACATTAGGTTTCCGCACAGCCTTCCAGGGTGGTTTGTCATTTAGTATTAATGACCTTATCATTCCTGATACAAAAGAAGAAATGCTGGATAATGCAAAAGTTGAAGTAGATGAAGTGTGGGATAGCTACAACATGGGTCTTATCACCAACAACGAACGTTATAACCAGATAGTTGATATCTGGAGCCGTGTAGATACAAGAATTACAGAATCATTAATCCGTGAATTGGCAAATGACAGACAAGGCTTCAACTCTGTTTACATGATGCTTGATTCAGGTGCAAGGGGTTCTAAACAACAGATTAAACAGTTGGCTGGTATAAGAGGGTTGATGGCGAAGCCAAGAAAATCTGGTTCTACTGGTTCAGAGATTATCGAAAACCCGATTCTCTCCAACTTTAAAGGTGGATTGAACGTATTGGATTACTTCATCTCTACCCACGGTGCCAGAAAAGGTTTGGCGGATACAGCTCTTAAAACAGCGGATGCAGGTTACCTGACCCGTCGTTTGGTTGACGTATCACAGGATATGGTTATTACAGAAGAAGATTGCGGAACACTTCGTGGTATTGCAACTTCTGCATTAAAAGATAATGAAGATGTTATCGAGCCATTGAGCGACAGAATAGCTGGCCGTACTTCATTGCATGATGTGTATGATCCGGTGAGTGAGCAACTGATTGTGGCAGCAGGCGAAGAAATTACTGTTGATGTATCAAGAAAAATAGAAGAGACAGGTATTGAAATAGTGGAAATCCGTTCAGTACTTACCTGCGAAAGCAAACGTGGTGTTTGTGTGAAGTGTTATGGTAAAAACCTTGCTTCAGGCAATACGGCCCAACGAGGTGATGCGGTAGGTATCATTGCAGCCCAGTCAATTGGTGAGCCGGGTACACAGCTTACCCTGCGTACATTCCACGTAGGTGGTGTGGCAGGTTCTGCTTCTGTAGAATCTACGTTAGCTGCCAAATTTGATGGTACTATCCAGTTCGATGGTTTACGTACTGTTAGTATTGAGAATAAGGACGGCACCAAATCACAGATTGTAATCGGACGTACCGGTGAGGTTCGTATCATTGATACCAAGAATGAAAGACTATTGATTACTAATAACATCCCTTACGGTGCGACACTGAATGTTAAAGATGGTCAGAAAGTAAATAAAGGTGAAGTTGTCTGCACATGGGATCCGTTCAACAACGTAATCATGGCAGAGATAAATGGTGTAGTGAAGTTTGATAATGTTATTGAAGGTGTTACTTATCGTGAAGAAGCTGATGAGCAAACTGGTCACAGGGAAAAAGTGGTTATTGAAACAAGAGATAAAACCAAAATACCTTCTATCATTGTATCAGGAAAAGATGATAAATCATATAACCTGCCAACCGGAAGCCATATCATTATTGAAGAAGCTGATGATGTGAGAGCCGGTCAGGTAATTGTGAAGATTCCAAGAGTACTCGGTAAACTGAGAGATATTACCGGTGGTCTTCCCCGTGTAACAGAACTGTTTGAAGCAAGAAACCCAAGCAACCCGGCTGTTGTTTCTGAAATAGATGGTGTGGTTTCTATGGGTGCTATTAAAAGAGGTAACCGTGAAATCATCATCGAAGCAAAAGATGGTGTACAGAAAAAATACCTAGTGCCGCTGACAAGACAGATTTTAGCACAGGATGGCGACTTTGTAAAAGCTGGTGTTCCATTAAGTGATGGCCAGATTGCACCTTTCGATATTCTTTCCATTAAAGGTCCGTTCGCCGTGCAGGAATATGTGGTGAATGAGATTCAGGAAGTTTATCGTTTGCAGGGTGTGAAGATTAATGACAAGCACATTGAGTGTATCGTTCGCCAGATGATGCGTAAAGTGAACATCGTTGATCCGGGAGATACAAGGTTTCTTGAGGACGACTTAACCGATAAGTTTGAATTTGTAGAAGAGAACGACTACATCTACGATAAGAAAGTAGTAACAGAAATAGGCGATAGCGGCAAACTCCGTGCAGGACAAATTGTATCTCTGCGTGAAGTAAGAGAAGAGAATTCAATACTTCGTCGTAATGATAAGAAGCCTGTTGAGTACCGTGATGCAAAACCTGCTACATCTTCTCCGACATTGCTGGGTATCACTAAGGCTTCATTGGGTGTGCCAAGCTGGATTTCAGCCGCCTCTTTCCAGGAAACGACTAAAGTCTTATCTTCTGCAGCTATCAATGGTAAAACTGATGATATGCTTGGATTGAAAGAGAATGTTATTACTGGTCACCCGATACCTGCCGGTACAGGATTAAGAGAGTTTGAGAATATGATAGTAGGCAGCAAGGAAGAATATGAACTGTTGCAGACTGCCCGGGAAGCCATGGCCTTTGATGAGGAGGAATAAAAAGGCAATTTTTGCTGATAGATGCAAAAAAAACGAATAAAAGGAGTAAGATTTATCTTACTCCTTTTTTACTCATAGCCAGGGCTGTTAAGGGTTTCCTAAAGTAAATTGATTGCTTATATTTGCCCGCCTGTTCGGGGTTAATTTTGCTTAAAACAGACTGAATGAAAAATGGATTGATTATCTGGAATGTTATACTGAGCCTTGTTGCGGGTTTTTTGCTTGTCATGCAATTCGGTTCTAAAAAAGGAAGTACGTCCGGGGTCAAAAAAATAACCGGGGACACTTCGGTTTCAAATAATCAATTCCGGATGGCTTATTTTGAAATGGATTCTGTTGCCGCAAATTTCGAACTGGTAAAAGACCTGAAGACAGAACTTACTAATAAGGAAGATGCTATGAGTGCAGAGATGGCAACCCGTACCAAAGCTTTACAGCAAAAGTATAATTATTACCAGAACCTTGCACAGGCAGGTAATTTATCAGAAGCTCAATCAGACGCAGCCAGTAAGGAAATGAAAGTTATGGATGATGAAATGAAGAGCCGAAAACAACAGATGGATCAGGATTATAATAATTACATGGTGACTAAGCAGAATGAGATTAAATCGAAAATAGGGGCATTTATAAAGGAGTATAATAAAACCAGGAACTATTCCTATGTAGTGTCAGATGATCCCGGTTTATTTTATTTCCAGGATACGGCTTTTAATATTACTACTGATGTAATAAAAGGGCTAAATGAAATGTACACACCGAAAAAGAACAAATAAGAAATAAAAATACCGGACGTCCTCCCATATCGGAGGACGTTTTACTTTTTACAGTATTTTGAATGCTGTGAAATACTTACCTTGAAACTTATTTTTCAGTATGGAAGATTTCAAAAAACTATTTGCTTCTTTCTCCTCCCTTAAAGTAGGGGTGATTGGTGATGTAATGCTTGACACTTATATTTGGGGTCGGGTAGATCGCATTTCTCCCGAGGCGCCGGTGCCGGTAGTTACATTAAATAAAAAGGAATACAGGATTGGTGGTGCGGGGAATGTAGCATTGAACTGTCAATCACTGGGGGCACGGGTATCCATTCTATCTGTAGCAGGTGACGACACCGGGGGATTGTTGCTTGAAGAACTATTAGACGCAAGCAATATTGATACGACCTGCCTTGTAAAAAGCAGCGACAGAATTACTACCAGTAAAACGAGAATAATCAGCCGCAATCAGCAAATGATGAGGCTGGATGAAGAAGTAACCGACGACCTGAATAGCCGGGATGAAAAAGCCTTACTGGAAAAAGTACAAACTTATATTTCAACCGCTGCCCCCGATATTATTATTTTTGAAGATTATAATAAAGGAGTGCTTACTGAAAGGGTAATCAGGGAAGTGATTGAATTGTGCAAGCAGACCGGTGTTATCACTGCTGTTGATCCCAAAAGAAAAAATTTCTTCTCCTACAAGCAAGCTGATATTTTTAAACCTAACCTGAAAGAAGTAAGAGAAGGGTTGAACCTCCTTGCAGATAATGTAAACCTTCCTGCTTTGCAAAATATCCATAAGAAGTTGGCGGATAAATTGAACCACAAAATTTCATTTATTACGTTGTCAGAAAAAGGAGTTTTCTATCAGCAGGATGAAAAATCGAACTTGATTTCTTCTCACATTCGCAGTATTGCAGATGTATCTGGTGCAGGTGACACAGTAATTGCCACAGCCTCGATGGTGTATGCAGCTACAAAAAATGCACACCTGATGGCCGAAGTTGCCAATATAGCCGGTGGACTGGTGTGTGAAGAAGTAGGAACAGTAGCTATCAATAAGGGAAAGCTGCTGCATGAATGTGTGTTACTGCTCTCCTGACAGCCTCCTCTAAATCTCCTCCAGGGAGGAGACTTGCGAGAGTCTTTTAAGTTCTGTTTTATTATAAATTTTATTTAGCTACATGTCAACATATACTTTAGTTATTCATGGCGGTGCCGGTACTATTCTAAAGCAGGATATGACCGATGAAAAGGAATTGGCCTATCGAACAGCCCTTGAAGATGCATTGAATGCTGGTTATATGTTGTTGGAAAAAGGCGGGACAGCAGTAGCGGCAGTTTTAGCAGCCACCATGTCACTGGAAGATAACCTGCTGTTTAATGCAGGCAGGGGGTCTGTATTTGCAAAGGATGGCAGCCAGGAAATGGATGCTTCCATTATGGAAGGCCAGCATTTAATGGCGGGAGCAGTAGCTGCTGTCAGGAATATCCGTAACCCGGTGGAGCTGGCCTATTGTATCATGATGAAAAGCCAGCATGTAATGATGACCGGGCAAGGGGCTTATGATTTTGCAAAATTGAATGGTATTCAAACAGAAGCGGATGAATATTTTTATTCTGAGTTCAGGCATAATCAATGGAAACAAATGCAGAACTCTGATGAAACAGCATTAGACCACAATGTAGTAGTAAAGGATAAAAAATTTGGGACGGTGGGTGCTGCTGCTTTGGATATATATGGAAATATTGCTGCTGCAACCAGTACTGGTGGTATGACGAATAAACAGTTTGGAAGGGTAGGAGATAGTCCAATCATCGGTGCCGGTACTTATGCTAATAATAATACCTGTGCTATCAGTTGCACCGGGCATGGCGAGCCTTTTATCCGGGCAGTGACAGCTTATGATGTAAGTTGTTTGATGGAATACAAAGGCCTTTCACTGGAAGAAGCTATGAATGTAGTAGTACATGATAAGCTTCTGCAAATAAATGGAGAAGGTGGAATGATTGGAGTGGATGCTAAAGGAAATGCAGCGATGGTATTTAATAGTGAGGGGATGTACCGTGGACAAAGAAAAAGTGAGGGGCAAAATGAAATAGCTATTTATAAATGACAACTACCTGATCTGGAAAACATCTCCGTTTGTATAAATGCTAAACCGCATTTCATCCATTTTTATCAGTTCTTTTTTTATTAATAGGTTTTTGGGATCAGACAAAACAATTACCTGGCTTTCACCCACTACTGTTATTTTTTTGCCCCGGACAATAATAGCTGTGGCTTCATCAATACCAATACAGGTATATGATGGGAACTTTGCGAGGACTGAAATTAACCGGTTGTATCGGCTTCTTACGACGAAATGCTGATCAATAATTACCGTTTCCAGCAAACCCAGACCTTCTGTCAGTTCAACATTGTTTGTATTTATTATTTTAAAAGCAGTACTTGATGAGTCGGCTGATAATTGTTTACCCGTTATCATTTGTTTACTCATTACTGCTGCGCCTGCACTTGTTCCGGCAACAGTGGCTCCTTTTTTATAGGCATATCGAATGGCATCAGCCACAGGAGTATTTAAAACAATGCTCATAAAACGAGACTGATCGCCGCCAGTGATGAAAATAAGCTTTGCATGTTTGAGTGAATCAAGCCATTTAGTATCATTCACATTGTCTTTTGTAAAATTCAGGTTGGCTATTATATTCAGGGTGGCTGGCTTAAGATCTTCTTTGATATAGTAATAGGAACTGTCCGGCTCAGCACTTGACATTGGCAGGATAACGATATAATCTTTTTTGCCCAAACGAGCAGTTGAAATAAGAGATTGAATCAGCTCCGGAGATCTGTCTCCTCCGCCAATAATAAATAAGTTACCCATTAGGCAGGGTAATTTTGACTGGCAAAAACCTGTCAGGCAAATTAATACTGATAAAGAAAATGTAAGAAGGTGTTTTGTTTTCATAAAATGAAAATAAGAAAAGCAGACCAATTTGAATGGATGAGTTACCCAGTAAATCACAGTATAAGTTAGTCTGGTTGCTTATTTTTACATTTTATGAACAAATATGCAATTATAGTCGCCGGAGGTACAGGTACAAGAATGGGAGCCAATCTTCCCAAACAATTCATGCTGCTAAAAGA
>JANNCC010000053.1:0-2244 GCA_031386125.1 Chitinophagaceae bacterium | reverse complement strand
CATTAAAGCTTTCTTCAGCTTGCTTTATGCGGCTCAGCTTTAATCCAAGCAGGCTCAAAGGATAATTTATAATCTTTGATAATTTCGACATATACAAAAACCTAAAATACAATTTTGATTCAATAAAAAAGGCATCACTGCTGATGCCTGCTCCCTATTCACTACTCACCATTCACTATTCACTATTCACTATTCACCAATTTAATCATCCAGCTTCAACACCGCCAAAAATGCTTCCTGCGGAATTTCCACATTTCCTATCTGCCGCATCCGCTTCTTACCTTCTTTCTGTTTCTCCAGCAGTTTACGTTTACGGCTGATGTCACCACCATAACATTTGGCTGTTACATCTTTACGCATGGCCGATATTGTTTCTCTTGCCAATACTTTAGCACCAATAGCTGCCTGTATCGCAATCTGGAATTGCTGACGGGGAACCAGTTCTTTTAATTTCTCACAAAGCTTTCTGCCAAACTCATGTCCCCGGCCACGGTGTATTAATGCACTCAGGGCATCTATTTTATCGCCATTCAGCAGTATGTCCATTTTCACAATGTCTGCTTCCCGGAAGCCAATGGGATGATAGTCGAAAGAAGCATACCCTCTCGTTTGTGATTTTAATTTATCGTAGAAGTCAAAAACAATCTCTGTCAATGGCATTTCAAAAATCAACTCCACCCTTGTGGTGGTAAGATAACTCTGGTTCATCAGGATACCTCTTTTGCCCAAACACAGCGTCATAATGTTGCCGATATAATCAGGCTTGGTGATGATCTGTGCTTTGATAAATGGCTCATCAATATGATCCGTTCTTACCGGGTCAGGAAACTCAGTAGGGTTATTAACGATTATCTTCTCGCCTTTCGTTGTGTAAGCAATAAAGCTAACGTTGGGCACAGTCGTTATCACCGTTTGGTTAAACTCTCTTTCCAATCGCTCCTGTATAATTTCCATGTGCAGCAAACCAAGGAAGCCGCAACGGAAACCAAAACCAAGTGCCTGTGATGTTTCTAATTCATAAGTCAATGATGCATCGTTCAGTTGCAATTTGTCCATACAATCCCGCAGCTCTGCAAAGTCGTCAGTATCTACCGGGAAGATACCCGCAAACACCATAGGCTTCACTTCCTGGAAACCTTTAATGATTTCCTGTGTAGGATTAGCCGCCAGTGTAATCGTATCTCCCACTTTCACTTCTTTTGCATTCTTGATGCCGGTAATCAGGTAACCCACATCGCCGCAGAGCACTTCTTTCTTCTCCGTCATCTTCATTTTCAAAATACCCACTTCATCCGCTTCATATTCCTGGTCGGTACTTACAAATTTTACTTTGTCTCCTTTTCTGATCTTTCCATTCCGCACCCGGAAATAAACAATGATACCCCGGAAGGAATTAAACATACTGTCAAATATCAAAGCCTGCAATGGCGCATCTGGTTTACCAACCGGTGCCGGAATCCTGTTCACAATAGCATCCAGCACCTTATCTACTCCCACACCAGTACGTCCGCTGGCATGCAGGATGTCTTCTTTTTTGCAACCAATCAATTCGATGATCTGGTCTTCCACTTCTTCAATCATTGCGCCGTCCATATCAATCTTATTGATGACAGGAATGATTTCAAGGTTATTATCAATTGCAAGATATAAGTTACTGATAGTCTGCGCCTGAATACCCTGTGTGGCATCCACCAATAGCAAGCAACCTTCACAGGCAGCCAGTGCCCGGCTTACTTCGTAGCTAAAGTCAACATGGCCGGGAGTATCAATCAGGTTCAGGATGTATTCTTGCCCGTCGGTATGCTTATAATTAATCTGGATGGCATGGCTTTTAATGGTAATGCCCTTTTCCCTTTCCAGATCCATATCGTCTAGAACCTGGTCCATCATATCCCGATCGCTGATAGTGCCGGTGCTTTGCAGCAGGCGGTCAGCCAGGGTAGATTTGCCGTGGTCAATATGTGCGATAATGCAAAAATTACGGATGTTCTTCATGTACGTTTTACCTCATTTTTCAGGTGGGCAAAGGTAGCGGTTTTAGGCGGTTTTTTATGGATTGTTTGGTCGGCTTTTATACTACTATCATCGTCTGTTGTGTCACATTTTCCATCCAGCCTTTATATTCAACAACCGTTATCTTTAGCTATTATCAACGAATTCACAAAACTGAAATCTATGCAATTTACGGCTCAACAAATAGGTGACCTTTTAAAAGGACAACTGGAAGGAAATGCTGATGTAATT
>JANNCC010000027.1:0-8122 GCA_031386125.1 Chitinophagaceae bacterium | reverse complement strand
TGCGGGTAGCCCTGATGTTACTTTTGAGAAAATATCAAATGTTAAGTACAATACCATCAATAATTCTTCTACTGCAACATCCGGATACGAGAATTTTACTGCTATTACCACTGATATTATACAGCAAAGTACTTTGCCAATGACGGTTACCATTTCCAATCCATTTAACACCGACCAGGTGATCGTTTGGATCGATTTTAACCAGAATGGAAGCTTTAGTGATCCGGGTGAGCGGGTTTATGTTTCTGCACTGGGCAATGGCCCTCATACCGGCAATATCACTATTCCGGCAACTTCACTTCTTGGATCTACAAGAATGAGGATCCGTATGCATGATACAGGCTTTGGCGGTAATGCAACCCCATGCGGTAATTCTGCTTACGGGCAGGTGGAAGATTACACTGTGAATATTGTTCCTTGTGTGCCATTAGTCATTACAGCAGAACCGGGAAATGCAACGATCCAATGCGGTGGCGATGCAACATTTACTGTTGGTGCAACTGGTTCGGGCCCGTCATGGCAATGGGAGCAAAGAACAAGTGCAACAGCAGTATGGACTACCGTTACAAATGGCGGTGTATTCAGTGGAGCAACTACCAATACCCTTACCATCACTGCTGCACCGGTTAGCATGAACGGTTACCAATACCGTGCTATTTTCTCCGGATTTTGCAGATCAACAGATTTCACGCAACCGGGTACATTAACTGTAAACCCATTGGTTGCAGTTGTTAATCCTTCATCTGCCAATATCTGTAATGGTACTATTCAACAACTTACCCTTACAAATATCACTTCACCATTGCCGGCTACAACAACTGTAGCTTCAGGGCCTTTGGCTATCGTAATTCCTGATGGTACTCCAGGACAACCACTTGACCCTGTTACGCTTGCAGGTGTTAATCATACCATCAATGTTGCCGGTATCCCTGCTGCTGCACTCATTACCAGTTTCAATGTGAAGTTGACTATACCACATACCTATGTGGGAGATCTTGCAATTGTACTTAAATCACCTAATGGACAAATATTCAACCTTGATTATTTGTTAACCGCTACCGGCGGAGGTGTTACTACCGGTTTTGTAAATACTGTGATCAGTTCTGTTAATACTTTCCCGGCACTTAGCACAGGTACAAATCCTTATACATCAACGTTCAGGGCTGATGCAGTTACTGCCGGTCCTTTTGGCCCTGCAGGTCCGACAGGATATATTCCTACTACCACACTATGGAGTGCTTTAACGCCTACCGGTGCAAGTGCAAATGGTGCATGGACCATAGCTATATATGATGCCGGACCGATAGATCAGGGTACTTTGACTTCATGGGAACTTACCGTTAACTACCTGGCAGGTATTCCTGCAACGGGAGTTTGGGGACCAACAACGCCTAATACCATATTCACTGATGCAGCTGCTACCATTCCTTATGTACCTGGTACTCCTGCAAACGGCGTTTATGTGTTACCGACTACAACTACTACTTATACGGTAGTTGTTACTACACCGCTTTGTGTTTCGGCTGTTACAAATATTCCGGTAACTGTTAGCAATCCTGTAGGAACTGTTACAGATCCAACCAGCGCTGCCATTTGTCAAAATGACAATACTTCCTTTACAGTAAGTGCTGCTTCGGGTAATGCAATTGCATACAGGTGGCAGGTTAGTACTGATGGCGGCGGCACCTGGACCAATTTAAGCAATGGAAGTGTTTATGGTGGTACTACTACCCCTACACTTACACTTACAGGTGTTCCGGCGAATTATAATAATAACCAGTATCGTGCTGTGCTTTCTGTTGTTACCTGTGCAAGTACAGTTAATTCTGGTGCAGCAACCTTAACGGTTAATCCACTTCCGGTTGTTACGATAGCAGTAGGCCCTACTTCTCAATTATACCCGGGTATAACTACTACGCTCACTGCTTCTCCTTCGGGAGGAACTTACCAATGGTCAAGAAACGGAGTTCCTGTTCCAGGTGCTACCGCATCTACACTGGTAGTGACTGTAGACGAATTGGGTGAGTATTCTGTGAGTATGGTTGACGGAAACGGATGTGGCGGTGCTTCTACTGCATCACAGATCATTTCAGCTGCTCCTAATGATATCCTGTTCATTTATCCTAGTCCAACTACGGGACAATTCCAGGTAAGGTATCAAAGCCTTGATGGGAATTTATTCCCTCGCACTTTGACCATATTTGATTCTAAAGGATCAAGGGTTTATACAAAAATATATACCATCGAAGCTCCTTATAGCAGGATGGACGTTGATTTGAAGAACCATGGCAAAGGCGTTTACAGGGTTGAATTGGGCGACCGTAACGGAAAACGTATCAAAACGGGTTCTGTTATCGTTCTGTAATTGAATAATTAAGATCAAAATATGAATAAAAATGGCCATCGTAGGATGGCCATTTTTTATGTCCCTTAGGTCTAAGAGATGACATCTTTTCTTATTGCGTATAGTCAAAATTTTAGCAAAGATGTCATCTCTTAGACTGATCTCTCAGACGTATATAATTTCGCCCTGATTTATATAGAAAATCCACAATAAATACCTACCTTTGCCACCCCGTTTAAAAAACCACGGGGATCTAATTATGTCTTTTAATATTAACAAACAACTAAACGCAGAAGAACAGGAGCCGATAGCAGCAAATGCTGAAGCTACTGCGACAACAAATGAACCTGTTGAAACTCCAACTGAAACAGTTGAAGCCCCTACTGAAACAATGATTGCAGAGCCGGTTCAACCAATAATCGAAACTGCACATGATGATTTTGACTGGACACGTGACAAGCGTAACGTTGCGGCTTATTCTAAAGAAGAAAAAGCAAAATACGATACTGTTTATGACAACACGTTCAAGCAGATCAATGATGGTGAAATGATACAGGCAACTGTAGAATCACTTACTAAAACAGATGTGGTTGTAAACATCGGATTTAAAAGTGATGGATTAATTTCTTTGAATGAATTCAGGGATACCCCCGGTGGTGTTAAAGTGGGTGATATCATTGAAGTAATGGTAGTGGAAAAAGAAGACAGGGACGGTAACCTGAACCTGAGCCGCAAATCTGCCCGTATCACAAGAGCATGGGAAAGAATTGTGGAAGTAAATAAAACAGGTGAAATTGTAACAGGTCTTGTTACAAGCAAAACCAAAGGAGGTTTGATCGTAGACGTTTTTGGAATGGAAACTTTCTTGCCAGGTTCACAGATAGATGTAAAACCTGTAACTGATTACGATCAGTTTGTAGGTAAGACAATGGAATTTAAAGTGGTTAAGATCAATGAAGCCATTAAGAATGCTGTTGTATCTCACAAAGCACTTATTGAAAGCGATATCGAAGCTCAAAGGGCTGAGATCATCGGTAAACTGGAAAAAGGCCAGGTATTGGAAGGAACGATCAAGAACATCACTGATTTTGGTGCATTCCTTGACCTTGGCGGCTTAGACGGTTTATTATATATAACAGATATTTCATGGGGACGTATCAATCACCCGGGTGAAGTATTGAAAATGGATCAGAAACTGAACGTGGTTGTATTGGATTTTGATGATGATAAAAAACGTATCAGTTTAGGTTTAAAACAATTGACCCCACACCCATGGGATACATTGGCAGAGAACCTGAAAGAAGGCGAGATCGTAAAGGGCAAGGTTGTGAACATTGAAGATTATGGTGCATTCCTTGAGATCATGCCGGGTGTGGAAGGTTTGGTACACGTTAGTGAAATTACCTGGGCCAACACTCCTATCAATGCAAAAGAGTTCTTTAAACTGAATGATGAATACGAAGCTAAAGTGGTAACACTTGATAAGGAAACACGCAAGATGAGCCTTTCTATCAAACAAATGACAGAAGATCCATGGAGCAATATTGAAACCAGTTTCCCTGAACACAGCCGTCACATGGGAACTGTAAAAAACATCACTCCTTATGGTGTGTTTGTTGAATTGTCTACCGGTATCGGTGGTATGATACATATCAGCGACCTGAGCTGGCTGAAGCGTTTCAATAACCCGAATGAGTACACGAAGGTTGGAAACCAGATCGAAGTGATCATCCTGAACATTGACAAAGAAGGACGCAAACTCCAGTTAGGACATAAGCAAATTGAAGAAGATCCATGGAATTCATTGGAATCTACTTTTGCAGAAGGTTCATTGCATGAAGGAACTGTAGTTAAGAAAGATGATAAAGGTGCTGTGGTACAATTACCTTACGGCCTCGAAGGATTTGCTCCAGCACGTCACCTGGTAAAAGAAGATGGTAAATCAATTGTTGCAGATGAGATCGCCAATTTTATGGTAATTGAATTTGACCGCAATGACAAACGCATCGTATTAAGCCATACCCGTCTTTGGGAACAGGAAAAAGAAGAAGAGAAACAAATATTACACAAAGAGAAAAAAGCGGAAGCAGAAACTACCAAGAAAGCTGTAAAAGCAATTCAAAGTAAAGTTGAAAAAACTACCCTTGGTGATCTTGGTGTACTGGCCGGATTAAAAGCAAAAATGGACAATGATGCAGCTACAGGTGAAAGCAAAGAAGCTGAACCAACAGCAACTGCGCCAGTTGAGGCAACGGCTGTAGAAACTACCGAAGCAACAACAGAGCCCGTTGAACCAAAGAAAACAAGAAAGAAAGCTACTGCTGATGTTGAAGTGAAAGAAGTGAAAGATGATGAGACGACAGAGGTTAAAGCAGATGCTACTGATGATGATGTTAAGGCATAATCATTGATAATGAATCAAAAAAATCCCCCTGATATTTACGAGGGCACTGAAAAAGCTCTCCTTTTAGAATAGAACTTGTAAAGCGATTAAGTTAAAATCAATTTTAGCTTAATCGCTTTTTTTATTTTCAATTTTTTGGGAGGAGGAATAGGGTCGGCTATTGGGTTCTATTTGTCTTAGGATTAATGTTTGACAACATTTTTAGCCTACATATTTATACTGATTGCACTTCTGTGCATAGTTTCAGTATTCTTTTGAGATTTACCGTAAATATGGCCATAGCTCCCTGGAGCTGCATATTATTTATTCCGTATGATGAAGCTCTATTGTATCCGTGAACATTTTTTAATTCACTATTCTTTGCCTCTATTTTGTATCGATGTTTAGCCTTCTCTTTAAAGTATTCTGTTTCTTGAAAAGCACTTTGTTCTTGATGAACATCTGATTTTATAGATACAGAGTAAGTTTTTGACTTGGCTCCCTCTTTATAGCAGCCGTTTCTCAGAGGGCAGGTTTTACATTTCTCAACATCAAAGTAATAAGTATTTACTTGGTTTTGTCCTAGGTTCTTTTTCCCTTGTTTGGCTTTTCTTATGGCTATGTGGCCCGCTGGACATACATACAGGTCAGCATCTTTATTATAGTCAAATTGATCTTCGGTTTTTCTAGAGCCTTGTGTTATTGTTGGATTGAGTTTTGCAACTATTTTGATATTCTGTTCACTTGTTAATTGAATATTTTCTTTTCCTGAGTAGGCCGCATCGCCTATAATGGTGTCGACTTCAATTCCATTTTCCTGGCTAATTTCTAAAAGTTTTGGCAGCTCTGGTCCGTCACCTTTTTCACCTGATGTTACCACTGCGGCTGTTATTATCCGCTCTTCTGTCATGGCTAAATGGGTCTTAAAACCAAAGAATGAACTGTCTGCAGATTTATAACCTGTTTTGGCATCCTCATCTTTTGATAACACAATATTTTCTTGAGTGTCTTCCACCATTTCACTTAAGATGTTTAATTTTTCCTGTACAGCAGGAATTGAGCTGATGGATGGCTCTTTCTCAACAATCTCTTTTAGTTCTTTACAATACGCTAACTCCTTTTCTAAATCATTATCAATATTCTTTCTCGGCATGCGATCCTTCCAGTCTTCATCATACATGTAAATAGTTTTTCGAAGCTGCTTTGAGCGATCTCTTAAAACTTCGATGGCTGAGAAGGGATTTGATCTGGATAAGGTATGGGTAGCATCAACAATAATTGATTTAGATCGGATTACTCCTTTTTCAATAGCAAGGGTTACGGTTTTGCTTATCAGCAGGTTCAACAAGTCTGTATCGGTTAACCGTAGCTTTCTAAATTTTGTAAGTGAGCTAGGATTAATTACATCATCCTCAGGTGACATATCTAAAAAATACTTGAACGACATATCAAAACGTGAACGCTCAACTACATCAACATCAGATATATCATAAATGGTCTTTAGCAATAAATACTTGAACATCCGAACAGGACTTTCAGCGGCACGTCCATTATTGTGACAATACTTAGTCACCAGTTCGTTGTAAACGAAGGAAAAATCTATCAGATCATTGATCTTCCGCAGAAGATTTTCCTTTGGTACAATCAAATTATAAAGCGAGCTATAAGTACTAAATTGAAATTCTACTTGTTGTATCAGCATCTTGTTAGATTTTTGAAGCAGATACAAAATACAAAATGGGAGTAAAAAAACTTTCGTCTTTTTACTCCCATTTGTTAATAAGTCTTAAATGACTTTTTCAGTGCCCTCGGTTTTTACCCTGGTTTTTTTATTGCATAAATTTCTGCCGGTATTAAATAACAAGTGTTTGCTTTGATGGCAATATCTTTGCAAATAACAGTAGTGTATCAGTTTTGATTTTAAATTGGTGCGTCATTGCGAGGAACGAAGCAATCTAACCGGGATTTTACTAATTATTGAGATTGCTTCGTTCCTCGCAATGACGAATATTTACAAACTAAGACATTACCCAAAAAACAAGAACTTGGAACTTAGCAACCGGAAAGCTTATTACGAATATTCTTTTGAATCTACCTATACTGCAGGAATTGTTTTGCAGGGCACCGAAATAAAATCCCTGCGGGAAGGAAAAGCCAGTTTTAATGACAGCTATTGTATTTTTCAAAAAGGTGAATTGTATGTAAAAAGCCTGCACATTTCCGAATACGCTTTTGGAACCTATACCAATCACGAGCCCATGCAGGAGCGGAAATTATTACTCAACAAAAGAGAGCTTCGAAAATTAGAATCAAAGATCAAGGAAAAAGGTTACAGCATTATTCCATTAAAGATATTTATCAGTGAAAAAGGGTTTGCAAAAGTAGAAATAGGATTGGGCAAGGGAAAAAAGATCTATGATAAGCGCAACAGCATCAAAGAAAGGGAAAATGACAGGGATATAAAAAGAAAATATGGTATATGATTTTTCATTCCACATACTAAACTGCTTAAAACCGTCGTTTAGTTATTATGTAGTGAAAAAACTACATATCCTGTAGTAATCCAAATCGCAAAAACCAACCATCCATGACATCCAATTCTATGTCGATCGGCAAGGCCATTGACGAAAAACAACCCGTTTCAGTTGTAGATATGTTTAAATTAAGCGTGCTTCTTCTTTGGATACTTTTCGGTTAATAACTTTAATCCTAACATTCACTCAGGCTCAAAGGCACGTTCACGGCTAATCCGCCATCGGCAGTTTCTTTGTATTTGCTATTCATATCCATAGCGGTATCCCACATCGTTTTTATAACCCCATCAAGGCTTACTTTAGCAAAATCAGGTGTACTTTGAAGTGCCAGTTGGCAAGCTGTTATTGCTTTTATAGCGCCCATGGTATTTCTTTCTATACAGGGAATTTGCACCAATCCGCCGATAGGATCGCATGTCATGCCCAGGTGATGTTCCATAGCAATTTCTGCCGCCATCATTGCCTGTCTTTGAGTACCCCCAAGGCTTTCCGTAAGTGCAGCAGCAGCCATGGCACTGCTTACTCCTATCTCGGCCTGGCAGCCTCCCATTGCCGCAGAAATGGTAGCTCCTTTTTTAAAGATGCTCCCGATCTCGGATGCAGTTAACAGGAAGTGGATTATTTTTTCATCAGAATCACCATCACAAAACAAAATGAAATATTGCAATACTGCCGGTATCACTCCTGCTGCACCGTTAGTAGGCGCTGTTACTACCCTTCCAAAGGATGCATTCTCTTCATTTACTGCAAGGGCAAAACAACTTACCCAGTCTAAGATATAATTGAACTGGTTCCCTCCTTCCCGGATCGCCTTTATCCAGCCATTATAATCCTCATATTTACTGTCTTTCAATAATTTTT
>JANNCC010000009.1:0-3725 GCA_031386125.1 Chitinophagaceae bacterium | reverse complement strand
GAAAAATTACGAAGAAGCAACACTCCGATTGATTATGTAAGTGTTTGCAGTCCAAATTACCTGCACGATGCTCATGTTCGTTTCGGGTTACGCATTGGCGCTGATGTTATCTGTGAAAAACCAGTAGTGCTGAATCCCTGGAATGTAGATGCGTTGCTGGAAATGGAAAAAGAAACAGAACGAAAGGTATATACCATTCTTCAACTTAGACTTCACCCCGCCATCATTGCTTTACGGGAAAGAATATTGAACGGCCCACCTGATAAAAAATATGAGGTGAACCTGAAATATATTACGGCCAGGGGAAACTGGTATCAATCCAGCTGGAAAGGAGATATTTATAAAAGTGGGGGCATAACCACCAATATCGGCATACATTTTTTTGATTTGCTCTTGTGGATTTTTGGTGATGTGAAAGATAGTATCGTTTATCAGCATGGCATTGAAACAGCTTCGGGAAAATTGGAACTTGCCAAGGCAGAAATAAATTGGTTGTTAAGTATTGATGATGGTCAGCTACCGGAAGAAGTAAAAAAAGCAGAAAACTGGACTTACCGTTCTTTTTTTATTGATGGCGAAGAAGTGGAGTTCAGTGATAGATTTGCTGAACTGCATACAAAATCATATGAGGAAATTCTAACGGGTCATGGATGTATTTTAAGTGAAACAAAAAGAGTCATTCAACTTCTTCATGATATCAGAAATTCTGGCGGGTAGCCATACTTAATAAAATTAAATGGCTGAAGTTGCTGTTTGTTTTGGGTGTACTGCTTTTTGCAGCAAGCATATTTGTTCTTGTTAAGTGGAACAGTTATTTTTTTGAAAAAACCATTTTTTCTCTTTATCCCCTTTTGATTTTTCTTAATGCTGCTTGGCTTGTATTATCAGGATTTTTCAAAATGCCCCCCTTAGGTTTATAGCTTATTACAGTTATAACTGGTATCTATGGCATCCTTTGTTTGTTTTGATTATCAGTAAAAATTTTGGAGTAAACGGGCTGGGATTAATTGTTTATATCCTTATTTCGTTTGTGGTAGCGATATTATTCACAATACTTATTGAAGAAAATTTTTTAGCAATCCGGGAAACTGTATTAATCAGGATATTCAAAAGAACTAACCGTGAAGCTGCATAAGCAAGTACTGATTTATTTTAGTGTAACATTTATCAATGCGGTTCTTTCCTTTGTTATTACGTCATTACTTACCCATCAGATAGAACCTGAAGATTACGGGAGAATTTATTTATACAGCTCATTCCTTAATTTTTTAACACCGTTTATAACAGTTGGCATCCTTTATCCTCTTTCAGTTGAGTATTTTAAAAAATCTCATGATTCATACAGTTTTTATTTTAGTAATGCGCAGGTAATTCCATTGATCAGTCTTGCAATATTTACTGTTTTATGTGTGGCGCTGCAAAACCCACTGGCGCATCTGCTCAAGGTTCCAAATGTGTGGATATGGATAATGCCCTTTACCGTTTGGTGGATAATGATTAATGAAACATCCCAGATGATTACAAGGAGCAACAACAAGCCTTTTCAGTTCGCTTTTTTTTCGGTAGGGAAGAACATTGCAGAAATATTGCTAACTATCCTGTTTGTGCTTACACTGCATTGGGCATGGCAGGGTCGTTTATTGTCTGCCGCTGCAGCTCCGTTGATTTTGGGAATCATCTCCATTTACCTTTTCCATCGCTGGAGGCTCATAGAAAAAAAAATTGACTGGCAGCTGGTGCAAAAGATTTTTTTGCTCAGCTTCCCTTTTATATTTGAAAGGCTTAGTGTCTTTATAATGAATTCCTCTGACCGTTATTTTATTGACCACTTTGACCCAAATAAAACAAGTGAAGTGGGGTTATATGGGTTAGGCAGCCAGATAGCCCAGATAATTTTTTTGGTAGTACTATCCATGAATAGTGCCTATCAGCCCCATCTCTTCAAAAGGTTTTCTGAAGGCCTGAAAAATAAAATTCATAAAACCACACTTTTGTATATCGGTGCCTGTGCAATAACAGTTGCTGCACTTTTTATTGGAATTCCTTTTCTTTTCCGTTTTTTTATTGATCCTAAATATATAGGGGCAAAGAAATATGCCTATATACTTTGTGGAGGATATTTTATGTGGGGACTTTACAATGCTTTTCAGGCTTACCTTATTTACTTGCAAAAGAACAGACAAATAATGCTGATAGCAATATTTGGTATGGTATTGAGCCTTTCGCTTAATTTTTTCATGGTACCGAGGTATGGAGCACAAGGTGCAGCCATCAGCAGCGTTATCACTTATTCTGTCATGGCAATAATCTGTTTTTTACTGGTTCGTAAATATTATATTTTAAAACATGAGTAACTCGTTTATAAAAAACGCAGCCTACACCCTGCTTGATTTGGTTACATTTAAAAGAGGTATTGTCCGTGATATAAATGGCATGAAGATTCGTTTCCCGGCAAAATGGAGTCGTTATTATCCGGGTGATTATGAAGTTGAAAATTATACTTTTCTGCAACAGCAGGTAAAATCAGGCATGCACATTATTGATATTGGCGCCCATATAGGGTTATTCAGTGCCTGTAGTTCCAGATTGGCGGGACCAACCGGAAAAATTATTTGTTTTGAACCCACACCAGGTACCTTTTCTATTTTAAAGGAAACATTGCAATTAAATCATTGTGATAATGTAATAGCCAGGCAGGCTGCAGTAAGTGATAAAGATGGAATGGCAACTTTTTATGTTAGTCATACTGCAGGCTGCAATAGTAACAGTCTTGTAAAAAATAAATCCGGCAACCAGTTAACGGCTTATGATGTACAATTAATGACGATTGACAGTATCGTTACAGAGTATGCTATTCATCCATCCCTGATCAAAATTGATGCTGAAGGTGCTGAAATGGATGTATTAAAAGGAGGTGTGAAAACATTTGCGGAAATTAAACCAGTGTTGATACTCGGTTTACATCCTGCCTTTATCGCTCAAAAAGGCGATTCATTGGAAGCAATCTGGGGCATCCTTTTATCAAGCGGATATGAAGTAAGTATGGACGGTAAGAAAATGACCAAAGAAGATTTTTGTAATCGTACCATACTATTTGACGTACATTGTTTTTCGTCATATATATTTATTTGAATAGTTGAATTAAAAGATAAACAGGAAAGCAGTATGGCTGCGAAAATGAATACCGAAATAAATCAAGAAAATAAAATCAAAAAAATTCTTTTATTTTATCCGCCGAATAAACGGTCCGTTGCGATAGAAACACTTTGCAAAGCTGTTAAGGACGCAGGTCATGAGATAGTCGTACTTACTTTGTCAGAGAAAGGCGTATTTCACATTGCGGTGGAAAAGTTTGGTATTGAAACGCATTCTCATGTTTTGCCAAGAAAGCCTTCCTGGAAATTTTTTCTAAATCATACCCGTAACCTTATAAAATTTTGCAGGAAACAGCAAATAGATTTTATCTGGAGCCATTTACAGGAAGCTAATATTGCGGCTTTGTTTGCACAACCTTTTTTAAAAGCCAAAGTCACCACTTTTCGGCACCACGCTGAATCTGCCTTTTATGCAGAACTGGGTGAAAAGTTTGGCATGAGCCGCAATAAAAATGAAGAACGATTTGATAAACTGACGAACCGGTTATCTAAGAAAATTATTATACCGTCTTCGGGTGTATGGGAGAGTATGGAAAAGTATGAAGGCTGTGATATGAATAAAGTCCGTTT
>JANNCC010000368.1:0-23144 GCA_031386125.1 Chitinophagaceae bacterium | reverse complement strand
GATAATATTAAAATGGGAGCTGGCACCAAACTACCGCATAATGTGATGGGTTTGTTTGGTGTGGCGAATAGTAGTGATGGTGATTTACGACCCGGCCTGCCGTGGCAAATGATTGAAGTGCATGACCCGGTACGTTTGCTGGTAATTGTAGAACACCAGCCCGACATTGTGTTGAAAGCTATTCAATCTTCACCTGAAGTATTTGAATGGTATAAAAATGAGTGGGTACATATTGTAGCTCTTCATCCGGTAGAAAAACAGTTTTATTATTTCAAGAACGGTGGATTTGTAAAATATGACCCCATTACCAATGCCAGTGAGATAAAGAAAATTCACAACATGGAAGAGTTTATCGAAGGCGCAAAGGAGATGGAAACAAATCATATAGTACATGCTACGGAAGAAAATTTACCAGTGTATTTGCTCGATTAAATAAAAGGGAAAAATAAATGAACCAACTACTTATCTTATTTATCGCCATACCGATGCTGGCTTTTTTTATTACACTTTTATGGCAAAATAAAAGTGAAAAAGCTATCGGAAGTATTGTGCGGATTGCCAAAGTGTCTAACATTTTAGTAGCTCTTTCATTTCTTGTCTGGTGGTTACTAAATGGACTGGAACCAATCAGTCATAAACTGGTAACTCTCTACCAAACCGATCATTTTGTTTTTGCTATTCAATTGTATTATGATGAAGTAACAGCGGTGTTCAGTATTGTTGGAGCATTCTTATTCTTTTTAGTAGCAACATTCAGCAAGTATTACATGCACCGGGATGAAGGGTTTAAACGGTTTTTCAATACCATATTGTTGTTTGCTACAGCCTATAACTTTATTATTCTTGCAGGAAATTTTGAAACCTTATTCATTGGCTGGGAAATAAAAGGTATCTGTTCTTTTATATTAATAGCTTTTTATCGCAACCGTTATCTGCCGGTAAAAAATGCTTTTAAAGCAGTTACTAATTATCGCATCAGCGATGTGGCGTTAATGCTTGCTATGTGGATGATGCACCATCTTACACACCAAAACATAAATTTTTCTCAACTGGGGGAAGCAAAAGAAATAGCCAATGCAGCCAATCAAACCGGCATGGCCATCTTTATTGTTTGTATGATTATATTACCAGCAACTATTAAATCAGCCCAATTCCCTTTCACTACTTGGTTGCCAAGAGCGATGGAAGGGCCTACTGCTTCCTCCGCTATTTTTTACGGTTCGTTGAGTGTACACATCGGAATTTTTCTATTGTTGCGTACACATCCTTTCTGGGAAGATATGTTGTGGGCAAAAATTGTAATAATAGCAATTGGTGCCATCACAGCTATAATGGGTACTATGATAGCAAGGGTGCAACCAACCGTTAAAACACAAATTGCTTATTCGTCAGCAGCACAGATTGGGTTGATGTTTATCGAAATAGCATTGGGTTTTCACTGGCTGGTATTGGTGCATTTTGCAGGCAATGCTTTTTTAAGAACCTACCAGTTGTTGGTTTCGCCTTCGGTGTTAAACTATCTAGTGCATCACCAGCTTTTTCACTACGTTAAGCCCACACAAAAGGTTGTATCTAAAATAAAAGCTTCGGTATACATGCTCGGCATTAAAGAATGGAATCTCGATACTATTCTGTTTAAATACCTCTGGAGTCCGTTTAAGTGGATTGGTAGGAAATTACAATTTTTACAGTCTGGTATTTTCATTGCCATTCTTGCTATTGCCGGCGTAGCCCTTTTGATTCTCGGTTATACCAGTCAGGATAGCATCCCGTCTTTAGATGGTGCTTTGCCAATTGTTTTAATGAGCATTGCATTAATGGTTATTCTTTTTGCTTTCTCTTTCCGTAAATCAGCTATAAAAGCATGGATATACCTGATAACAGCTCATTTATTTATCATGGCTGCCGTTTTATTTAATGCACCCCATATCAACCTGGTGGAGATTATCTTTTATGCAAGTGGTGTGTTGCTGGCTTTTTTACTGGGATATTATTGTTTGCAAAAAATTAAAGCCATTGATAACGATATTTCACTAAATCAGTTTCATGGTTATGTGTACGAACAAAACACAATAGGTTTTTTATTCCTGGTAGCAGCGATGGGAATGCTGGGGTTTCCGTTGACCGCCGCCTTTATCGGTATTGATGTATTGTTTACCTATGTTCATAGCAATCAAATAGCATTGATTATCCTAATGGCACTGTGTTTTATTTTTATCGAATTGTCAGCTTTCCGCATTTTACTGCGTATATTTTATGGACCGCATAAAAAGCTAAATCACCCGGTGGCGTTCAGGAGTTCTTAATTTTAGCTATGAAAAATTTTACTGCTGCAATATTGTTGCTGGTATCATTATACAGTCATGCCCAAAATGACAGGTTGAATGATTATAATAATACGAACTGGTTTCAGACTTTCAATACCATTGCCCTTAATAAAAAATGGAGTTTGCATGCTGAATACCAATGGCGAAGAGAAAATGGTTTGAAAGATTGGCAGCAAAGTTTACTGCGCATTGGTACTAATTACAAAATAACTGACAATGTAATTGCCCATATTGGCTATGCATGGGTAGAAACATTTCCTTATGGTGATTATCCCATTGCTAATAACGGCACTTTTCCAGAACATCGTTTATATGAACAGTTAACATTGCGGCAACCTACAGGTAAAGTATTATTCACTCATCGCTTTCGAATAGAACAACGTTTGCTTGGAAGAGTGAAAGCAGGAACGGCAGGTAACAGGGAAATTGAAGACTGGTTTTTTTTGCATCGCTTCCGGTATCAGTTTAGGACACAGTATCCATTTTGGGTAAAAGGAGATAAGCAGTTATACGGTGTTGCCGCCGATGAAATATTTATTGGGGCAGGAAAAAACCTTGGCACCAACATTTTTGACCAGAACCGTATTTTTTTATTACTGGGGTTTAGGCTGAATAAAAAAATTACCATAGAAGGCGGCTACTTTAATCAAACACTGCAACAAGGCAGAAGAATAAACAACAGCACCATTATGCAGCGAAACAACGGTGTGGTACTAGGTTCTTTCCTGAATTTATAATTCTAATTCTTTTGACTTTGTTGGCAACTGATCATATTCCCCCCGGAAAGCATACCAGCCAAAAATAACCAGCCCGATAGCAATGGGAGTGAAAATGGTAATAATGATAATCCAGATAACAGGATTATTAATGTCCTTTTTACCTGCGGTATCAATATTGGCAATAGCCCCTGCTACTAATTCATAAATGAAAAGAGGACCAATAATTAAGAGGAGTAAACCAAAGTATCTTTTAAAGGCGTTCATAATTTTAGTCTTTTGTGATATTATAGTGATTTTCAAATAAGCTGACCTTGCGCCAGACTCTCCCTTCTCCACCCCGTAGAGAGGGTTGAGGTTAATCTTTTATATTTCTATCAATCTTATTCGAAAGGTATAGTATACCAATTATCAAACACAAAGCCGCCACACCAATGGGGTACCACAATCCCACTAATGGATCTGCGGGATAAGTGGTGGTTAAAAGCAAACCGATAAAAGGAACTAATCCGCCAAATATGCCGTTGCCGATATGATAAGGCAAGCTCATAGATGTGTAACGGATTTTTGTCGGGAACAATTCTACTAAGAAGGCAGCTATTGGGCCGTACACCATTGTTACATATAATATTAATAGGAAAATAAGGCCGATGAATTTCCAGTATGTTGAAGCAGGTAATTTTTTATTTATATCAACAGAGTTTAGATTTGCATTTATAATTTGTTCAGCTGTTGATGGTGTAGAAGTAAGAGTATCTGTTAGGACATTTGTATATGAAATGCCGTTATTGGTTTTAAACAAAGAAGTTATTTTAATAATAGTGTCTGAGCCTACTATTTTCTTATCAATACTTTCTTTTATAAAATTTGTTTGACCAGCTTTCCATTTATTTACATCCGTATCCTTCAAGAATGTACTAAAAATTGGCCGGTAAGTAAATATCGCCAACGCCATACCTGTCATCATTATCCATTTTCTTCCAATCTTATCACTCAGCCAGCCAAAAAATAAAAAGAAGGGGGTGGCAAATGCAATTGCCCATAACATAATAGTGCGGCTTTGCTCAAACTCCAGGAAACATTTTGTTTCTAAAAAATTTTGTGCATAGAATTGACCGGTGTACCAAACCACTCCCTGTCCCATCACTGCACCAAACAAGGCCAGCAACACCATTTTAAAATTGGCTTTGTTACGGAAGCTTTCTTTTAATGGGTTCGTTGATGTTTTTCCTTCTGCTTTCAGCTTAGAAAATACCGGCGACTCTGCCATCTTCATCCGTATATAAATTGATACACCTACAAGTATAATAGAAATCCAGAACGGATAACGCCAGCCGCCCCATTCAGCATTGAATGATGCGTCGGGCATATTTGATTTCACCAGCAGTATTACACCAAGTGCAACAAATAGTCCTAACGTAGCGGTAGTTTGTATCCAACTGGTGTAATACCCTCTTTTGCCTGCAGGTGCATGTTCGGCTACATAAGTAGCGGCACCACCATACTCGCCGCCGAGTGCAAGACCTTGTAGTAATCTTAATAACAAAACCAATATTGGTGCAGCAATGCCGATGCTGGCATAGCTGGGCACACAGCCTATTAAAAAGGTAGAACCACCCATTAAAACAAGTGTCAATAGGAAAGTATATTTTCTGCCAATCAAATCACCTAATCTTCCAAAGACCAATGCGCCAAATGGACGTACAATAAATCCAGCTGCAAAAATGGCTAATGTACTGAGCAGGGCAGCTGTGGGATTTCCTTCCGGAAAAAACTGAGTGGAAATAGTTTTAGCCAGCATTCCGAAAATATAAAAGTCATACCACTCAATCATAGTGCCTAAAGATGAGGCGGTAATTACGGAACGAATGGTTTTGGCTGAACTTGGTTGATTCATGTGGTCAAGATATGAATTTGTAAAGCAAGCAAAAAAAAAAATCAATGGGAACGTTCCCGGGGTATTATTGAATACGAATTCATCGCACAGAAGGAAAAGAGAGAAAGAGGATTGCTACGCAATCATTTGTATTCTCCTTTCCTCTTTTTTCTCTGAGCTAAATGTATTTGAATACTGTAAATTTATACTCTATAAAAAATAATCCCTTTTATGTCATATCCGTTTCAAATAACATCATTAGACCAATATTATAAAGATTACCAACAAAGTGTGGATGAACCGGAAGCTTTTTGGGCAGCCGTGGCCGAAAATTTTACATGGAGAAAAAAGTGGGACAAAGTGCTGGAGTGGAATTTTACCGAACCAAAAATCGAATGGTTCAAAGGAGGTAAGTTGAACATTACAGAAAATTGCATTGATCGTCATTTAGAAAAACTCGGCGATAAGCCAGCTATCATTTGGGAACCAAATAGCCCGGATGAAAGAACCAGAGTTGTTACGTACAGTCGTTTGCATAAAAGAGTTTGCCAGTTTGCACAGGTATTAAAGAATAATGGTGTTAAAAAAGGCGACCGTGTTTGTATTTATATGGGCATGGTGCCGGAGCTGGCTTATGCGGTATTGGGCTGCGCCAGAATTGGTGCAATTCATTCTGTCATCTTCGGTGGGTTTTCTGCACAAAGTATTGCTGACAGGTTGGATGATGCAAAAGCAGAATTTATTGTTACCTGCGACGGTGCTTACCGTGGCGGAAAAGATATTCCATTAAAAAGTGTGATTGATGATGCATTGGTTGGAAATAAAACAGTGAAACGGGTAATTGTTTATACTAGAACAAGAACACCCGTCTCAATGATAAAAGGTAGAGACGTTTGGTGGGAAGATGAAATGGAACATGCTGAAGCACAAATTGAAAAAGACGGAGTGGTATCATTTCCTGCCACAGAGATGGATGCCGAAGACCCGTTATTTATATTATATACATCTGGCAGTACCGGCAAACCAAAAGGTGTGGTACATAGTGTGGCTGGTTACATGGTATGGACTACTTACACTTTTGTAAATGTGTTTCAGTACAATCCTGGGGATATACATTTTTGTACAGCAGATATAGGTTGGATAACCGGGCATAGTTATATTGTTTACGGCCCATTGAGTGCAGGAGCTACTTCGCTCATGTTTGAAGGCATTCCTACCTGGCCCGATGCAGGACGATTTTGGGATATTGTGGAGAAGCATAAAGTAAATATTCTTTACACCGCACCAACAGCCATCCGTAGTTTGATGGGCTTTGGTCTGGAGCCACTGACAGGGAAAGCTCTTTCATCTTTAAAAATATTAGGTACCGTTGGCGAACCTATTAATGAAGAGGCCTGGCATTGGTATGATAACTATGTTGGGAAAAAACATTGTCCGATTGTAGATACCTGGTGGCAAACAGAAACAGGCGGCACATTAATTTCTAACCTCGCTGGTATTACACCATCCAAACCAAGTTGGGCCACCTTGCCAATGCCGGGTGTGCAGCCCTTACTGGTGGATGAAAATGGAAAAGAAGTGATGGAGAAAGATGAACATGGGTTATTGAAAGGAAACCTTTGCATCAAAGCACCGTGGCCGGGAATATTAAGAACTACTTATGGCGACCATGAACGTTGCCGCACCAATTATTTTGCTACTTATCCCAATCTATATTTCACCGGTGATGGTGCATTGAAAGATGAAAATGGCAACTATAGAATTACAGGACGGGTGGATGATGTATTAAATGTAAGCGGTCATAGAATTGGAACGGCTGAAGTAGAGAATGCGATTAACATGCATGCCGGTGTGGTGGAAAGTGCCGTGGTGGGTTATCCGCATGATATAAAAGGACAAGGCATTTATGCATATGTTATTTACAACGGCCGGCATGTGGACGATGAGATGACAAGAAAAGATATTTTGCAAACCGTAACAAGAATAATAGGAGCTATTGCAAAACCGGATAAAATACAATTTGTAACCGGCCTACCCAAAACAAGAAGCGGAAAAATAATGCGCCGGATTTTAAGAAAAATTGCCGAAGGAGAAACAGAGAACCTGGGTGATATTTCCACCTTGCTTGATCCGGGTGTGGTGGAGGAGATAAAGAATGGCAGTATGTAAATATGGAAATAATTGCAGTCATATTATTGATCTTTCCGGAAGTTTATGTGCTTGGAATCTTCATTTTTTTATTTAGTCAGCATAAAAAGAAAAGAGTACTTCCGAAGAAATTACTCATCTATAATGTCTTTATACTCTTGATATTTGTTGCACTGAAATATCTGATATTGGGGCACATGATTGACTTTACAGGAGAATATGTAGAAGATGACAAATTTTGGGAAGAGGCTATGGGTAATATGTTTGTAACTTATGCCAACCTTCTTATCATTTTCCTTGCACTTCTGTTAAGCCAAGCGATTTTCGGAATCCTTTTTAGAAAGGAATCAATCAAACTTAATTCTATCCGGCAATAATAACCCGTCCAGTCTAAAAAATTTCCACCTATTTAGTCGTTGTTATGCCCCGTAAAAATTACTTTTGGCCGCTAACCCATTAAAAAAGCCAGTTACTTGCTCATGAAAAAAGGCAGCTTCAGGTTTAAACTACCTTCTTTCGTCCGCTGGATTTTGTGGGTGCTGCTGGTGCAGTTTGTACTCATTAATATCAGTGCTGCCTTGTATGCTTATAAATTCACCCATGTTTATAACGACCCTTTGCTGAGAAATGCAAAATCTTCCAAAAACATATTTGTAAAAACATGGCGGTTGTTTACCGGCCCCCGTCAACCCAAAGCAAATATTACTGAAACCCCCGCTTTCCCTTTTGATACAGTAACGCTTAAAACAGGAAAAGGAATATTTATTGATGCCTGGTACAGCAAACCAGATTCGGCAGCAAGGGGAACTGTCATACTTTTTCACGGCATCGCTGCCAATAAGGGGATGTTGCTGAGTGAGGCGTATGAATTCCGGTACCAAGGGTATAATGTGATGCTTGTTGATTACCGGGCACATGGAAACAGCGGTGGACAAACCACCACCATTGGAATAAGAGAATCGGAAGAAGTGAAACTGGCCTATGATTATGCAACCGGGAAAGGGGAGAAAACTATTTTTCTCTGGGGTAACTCAATGGGAGCCGTAGTAGTGGCCAAAGCGATTGCAGATTATGAATTGAAACCATCGGGTGCAATGCTGGAAATGCCATTTGCATCACTGCAATCACATTTGCAGGCAAGGGCAAGGGCATTGGGTTTCCAGGGTATTCCTGAAAAACCATTTGGTTTTTTTGTTACCTGGTGGATGGGAATAGAGCGGGGCTTTAATGGATTTAAGCACAAAACATCCTCTTATGTAAAAAAAATAAACTGCCCGGTGCTGATGCAGTGGGGGGCATTGGATAATTATGTGCTGAAAAATGAAACAGATAAAGTTTATTATTCCATCGCAGCTGCCAATAAAAAATTAGTGGTGTACAATCGTGCCGGTCATGAATCGTTATTGCAAAACGATCCGGTAAAATGGAGAATCGAAACCCAAAGATTTTTAATGGCGAATACAAACTAAACAGAACTCCACAAATTAAAGGGGAATCACATAAATTATTGATACAGGCAAGCCTTATTATTCATGATAGCCTTGTATTCGTCTGTATTAATTTGTGAAAATCTGTGGTTAAAATAATTTACTTTTTAATCGTCACTTTCGTTCCGGCATCAGTAAATGCATAAATCTCTTTTACATCGTCGTTCTTCATAGAGATGCAGCCAAGGGTCCAGTTTTTATAGCGGTCTATCTGGTAATCTTCATGCGGCCAAACGCCGTGTATGCCGATGCCACCACCAATGCTGGCATTAGCCGGTATCTCCCCCTTTTCTTTTCGCTTGTTAAATTTTTCCCGGTCATCTGCCGTGGGGTAGTCAATAGCAAGAAAGCGGCACCACTTGTCATGCACACGTTTAGTGGCAATGCGGAAAGTTCCTTCGGGGGTATTTTTATCGCCTTCCATTTTTTTATCGCTTAGGCTATTGTTGCCAAACACCACTGGGTAGGTAGCATACCAGCCTTTATCATCATACACATTCAGTTCATAATCGGATTTATCAATAGTAATGGAGATTTTACCTATTGGTCCGCTACCACCCCAGCTAAACCGTTTCTGGGTTTTTGTTCTTTCCGAAGTAGAAATATTGGAAGCCAGTAAACTGCTTCCAAAAAAAACTGAAGTAAGGATAACAAAATTTTTCATCGGGTATTTGTGTTTTCATAACCACCAAGTGTAACCTTCCTGCACAAAATAATTCTTCTTCAGGAGTAGTTTCATGGCTAAAATCAGTAACTGTCCAATCGTTCAAACGCAATGCCACAGATTTTTATTTCAGGCTGTGGATATGTTTTAACGGGACGTTTAGAAAAGATACAGGGTATGATGAACGTAATACTGCGTTGGGGGTAATAAGAAAACCGGCTCGTTTTAAACGAGTCGGTTTTCTTATAATAGCGAAATTATTTTTTACCAGTTACTAAACCGGAATCCAAAGCTATACGGTTTCATGTTCAGCCCCTTTTCCCACATATTTTTCATAGCATAGTTTCCATAAAGGCGAACAGGACCAAGGGCTATTTCTCCAATGTAGGATAGTTTAAACGACTCCAGATCAAAATCATTTTTCAATTTACCTGCATCGCCACCACCCTTGGTTTTATATCGGGCAGAATACATATATCCGGCACTGATGCCACCGCTGATGCCAAATCCTTTTTTGCGGTTAGGAGTAAAGTTAAAATTGAGCATAATAGGCACAGTAAGGTAATCTGCTGCCAGCTTTACCTTTTTGAAATCGGTAGTGCTTTCAGAAATGAGTGTCGGATTTTTCGCAAAGGCTAGTTTTGTATTATCAAAACTGTAATTATTTAACTCAAGGCCCAGGCCATACTTCAGGTTTACTACATGTTTGGTTATGTTCAGTTTCTGCATAAAAAACCACACATTGATATTCCTGGAATTCCCGGATCTTAATTTAAGGTCGTCTTCATTAATGCCTGGTGCTACAAAACCGCTTGCGGCTGCAGTAGTGTAGTTAGATTCGTCGTTGTAGTTGGAAAAACCAATATCAAAAATCCACCAATTAGTGGTTAGATTAGCAGGTTTATCATCACGGCGGCGTTCTATTTTATAAATACTGTCTTTAGTTATTTCCCTGTCTTTGTTGCCTGCTTTGCGAACGATAATCATTCCGCCGATGCGGATGGTATCACTTTGCGGGGCCCGTTTTTTTGTGCCGGTAGTATCTGTTTGTGCAAAACTGGTGATGATGGTGCATAAAGCTGCGCATAGGGTAAAAATCCGTTTCATATTCTTCTTTTTAGTTAATAAATTTTTTTGTCACCCTGATTTTTGGCGAAGAGTTATTTCAGTCTGATGGCCAGCCCGGCTACTAATAATTTATTATCATCAGTAGGGTCAATGTTAGTTCTTTTTTCAAAAGTGCGGGCAATCTTCCTGAAGAGGCCACGGCTTTTGTTTTTCTTATCATTGGGCTGGTCAAGTTCAGCATCATTATTATTAGTAAATGATGCGTTCACTATGTCTGACGATTGAGGGTTCTGGCTTGTTACAATAGAATTTGTTAATGCATCCTTTTGTTTATTCTCTTTAGGGGTATTGTCGCTGGCAACAGCTTTATTGGTTGCATCGTTCTTATTAATGTTGGGATTGTTCAATGGCAACGGCAAATCATTCGTTATTTTATTATTTGTCACTACAACAGGTTCTTCTTTTATTAACGGAGCTGGCGTATAAACAAGCAACTGATTCTTTACCATCGTATTCTTTTCTCTAACAGACAAATTAGTACCGGTAGTTTGCTTTTCTCCGGACGGTAAAACCTGTTTATTATTATCGGCCACTATGCTTTCATTAACCGGGTTGTTGGTTTCTTCAGGTGTAACAACCGATACTGCAATATTCATTTTTTTCTCAGGAGCCGCTCCTTTTACTATTTTTTCGTTTTCTCCGGCTGGTTTCTTATTAAGAACAAGAGCAGTAGTAATACCGATGCCAAGCAGTAACACAGCAGCAGCTATTCTCCACCAACGAATTGGCATCGGACGTACTTTCTCTTCTTTCCGGTACAGAGATGCTTTATCCGCAAAAACTATTTCTTCCGATTGCAGCTTGGTACGTTGCAATAAAAGAAATTCTTCGTTAACAGCGGGGTTGGCAGCAATGAATAGCTCAACTTTTATTTTTTGTGCCAACGTCAGTTCATTATCAATGTACAGCATTATCCACTCATCGTAATTAGAAAGGGTAACAGGTGCATCACCGTTGACCTTCATTAACTCTTCCTTTGCATCAAAAACAATATGTGTATCAGGAATTAATTTGTATTGAAAAAGCAAATCCAGTTCATCTTTTAAGTCGGGGTGCTGCTGCACAAATGCCTCCACCAGGCGGCGGTCATCGCTGCCGAGTTCATTATCCATGTACAGGATAAAATACTCTTCGTAATTATGGCGGGTTATATTCATTTTTTAAACTGTCGGGTGAGAGGTGTCTGTTGTCGGCTGACATCTTACAACTGGCACCTCACAACTGATTCTATATTACATTTTCCATTTTTACCAGATACTCCTTCAACTGCACCCTTGCCCTGTGAAGATATACTTTCACCTGGCTAGCATTCAGGTTCATTATGTGTCCAATTTCATCGTAACTGTATCCTTCATAGTCTTTCAGCAGCACTAAGGAACGTTGTATTTCACTCAACCGGCTCAAAGCCTCTTCCAGCACTTTCTTTAAATTATTAATCGGTTGGTTTTGTATTCTTACTTCATCGCTGAATTCTTCCCGCAGTTGTATCCGCTTCACTTTCCGTATATGGTCAATCATCTGGTGATAGGCCACTGTAAACAGATAGGATTTGCTTTTCTGTGCATCCACATTTTCCCGATTGCGCCACATTTTTTCAAACGCCGTCTGTACTACATCCCGTGCATCTTCCTCATGGCGAAGATTTTTCAGGATAAAGCGGTACACATTATCTGCATACTCAGTCACACATTCGTTGTATTCTCGTTCGGTCATAAACAGCCGGGGCAGGTTAAAGGTAAATTAAGGGGCCTGCTTTAGAAAGTAAAACGAATAAAAGGAGGGTAAGTTACAGTGTTAGGCAAATTTTTTTCAACACTATTGCTTGAAAATCAATGCAGAAAAACGGGCAGGGTAATAAATTGATGGGAAAGATTTTCCAGGGTGGTTTCAGCCGGGGCTTTCGTCTTTATATCTCCGGAGCATTCTTTTGAATCTTTTTTGCAGCAGGTGGCTTTTTTTGCTTTTGGTGTGGAAGCATTCAGCATCAGCAGACTGGCTATCAGTATTGCGGCAATAAAGCCAACGCTAATCCATTTTTTTGTCTGCATGGTAGTGGTTTTGGGTGGGACGAAAGTAGAAAGGGAAATGTTACAGTTTTCTTATTATTTATTTGTCGGTATTTATTGGCTGATATGCGGCAAAGCCAAGGGCATTTTTCACTCACCTCACTATATTTGCCTTTAAACATTGCCACATGAACGAAAAATTGATACAGCGGATTGCCACGGAAGTAGAAGAAATAAAAACTGCCGGTCTTTTCAAAAAGGAAAGAATCATTACCAGTCCTCAAGGGGCTGAAATAACCGTAAACGGAAAAACAGTATTGAATTTTTGTGCCAATAATTACCTTGGCCTTTCCTCTCACCCGAAAGTAATTGAAGCGGCGCATAAAGCTATTGACGAACATGGCTATGGAATGAGCAGCGTTCGTTTTATCTGCGGCACACAGGATATTCATAAAGAACTGGAAGAAAAACTTTCAACTTTCCTTGGTACAGAAGATGCTATTTTATATGCGGCCGCTTTTGATGCCAATGGCGGGGTGTTTGAACCTTTGTTTAATGAACAGGATGCCATCATCTCCGATGCATTGAATCATGCCAGCATCATTGATGGGGTTCGTCTTTGCAAAGCCCAGCGATTCCGTTATGAGCATAATAATATGGAAGACCTGGAAGCAAAGCTGAAAGAGTCGGCCAATTTGCGCAGTCGTATTATTGTCACCGATGGTTCTTTCAGTATGGACGGAACGATTGCACAATTGGATAAAATCTGTGACCTCGCAGACAAATATGATGCGATAGTGATGATAGATGAATGTCACTCATCCGGTTTTTTAGGAAAAACTGGAAGAGGCACTCATGAATACCGTGGTGTGATGGGACGGATTGATATTATCACTGGTACATTGGGTAAAGCATTGGGAGGTGCCTCTGGTGGGTTTACTTCCGGAAGAAAAGAAGTAATTGATATGTTGCGACAGAAATCAAGGCCATATTTGTTCAGCAACACTGTTGCTCCCTCTATTGTCGGTGCATCTATAGCTGTGCTGGATATGCTGACTTCAACAACAGAGCTGCGGGATAAATTAGAATTCAACACCAAATATTTCCGTAGCAAAATGACCGAAGCTGGTTTCGACATCAAACCCGGCGATCATCCTATCGTTCCCATTATGCTGTATGATGCAGTGTTGGCGCAAAATTTTGCTTCTAAACTTTTAGAAGAAAGAGTATATGTTATAGGTTTCTTTTTCCCGGTGGTGGCGAAAGGGCAGGCCCGCATCAGGGTGCAGTTAAGTGCAGCCCATGAACAGGCACATTTAGATAAAGCGATTGCCGGGTTTACAAAAGTGGGGCAAGAGTTGGGGGTGTTGAAATGAGATTCTTTTACTTAATCTTCAACTCCTTCGCCAACTCCTTCAACGCATCAATCCCTACATTATCACCTTTTAAAGAAACTAAAAAACGATTGCCGCTGAAATAAGCAATCGTACACCTGTTTTTCTTTTTCCTGCAATTTTCAATTGCTTTGCCGCCATTAAAGTCAATTGTTTTTACGTACTCATTTTCATCGTCAGAGTTTATGTTTATCATTCCCAGGTATTGCATACCAAACATGCCGGCACCACCGGGTCCGGCGCAGTCCACTATTTCTAATGTAAGATCTGCACTGTCGTTTATTTTGTAATCCGCATTTGCCACAGTAGCACCCATGGCACTATTTACACCCAGGTCAGTACGGGCAGCACCCATCAGCTCACCGGGTACCAATGCCGTCAGTTCATCAGTAGTTAGCGGCGTTAATTTTTCCAGCTCTTTTTTCCTTTTCAGCATATCCTGTGCGGCATCTTTTGCCTGGTTAAGGTCAATAGTCACTTTTTCTTTCCCGTCTTTATCGCTGATAGTAATGCTGTCCTTCGGCTTATCGTTATTACAGGCCATAAAAAAAAGGGATGCAGAAAACAGCAGGGTGGAGATTTGTTTCATTTTATAAAGTATTTAGTATCGTAAAATTACCTTATTTAGTGTTTTTACGATAAAAGAAATTGCCTAAGAGCAATTTCTTAATAATGCCAAAAATAAATGCCAAAAAGCTATGAGAAATAATATGCTGGCATTATTTTCGTTGTCTATTACGATGATATAAAACTCTACCCACCATTTCCTCTTGAATTTCCTTAACTAATTTGTTGACCCAACTTTTTAAAAAAGAGTATGAAGAAATTAATGCTTTGTTTAGCCGTTATGGCTGTAGTAACGTTTGTGTTAAGTTCCTGTGCCGCCACCAAAAGGGATTGTCAGGGAAATAAACATGTTCGCCTGAAAAACGGTATTTACCTGTAGTTTGTATCATTAAAAGAAATTTATTCCCGTCTCGCCTCAGGCAAGGCGGGATTTTTTATTTTTAGAAAAATATTGCTATGAAAATATTCATACTGTTATTAACTGCAGGATTATCGGTTACTGCAAAATCTCAGTCAACATCTTTTCCGCAAAGTTGGGAAGGCAACTGGAAAGGCGAACTGGAATGGTATAAAACCGGCAAAGCAGAACCACAGAAAGTAAATATGGAATTACGGATTCAGCCAGCAGATATTCCGGGAACATTTACCTGGCAAATTATTTATGGCTCGGCAATAGAAGACAACCGGCCCTATACTTTAATTGCGAAAGACAGCACCAAAACTCATTGGGTGATTGATGAAAATAATGGCATTGTGCTTGACCAGTATTGGGTAGGTAATAAATTTTGTGGAGCTTTTACGGTGATGGGCAACACTATCGTCAACAATTATTGGATGGAAAATGATAAACTAATGATAGAGTTTTACAGCATCGGTACCAAGCCCATTGCCACTACCGGGAAAGGAACGGACGAAAGCCCTGCCGTTGATAGCTATAGAATAGGCAGCTATCAAAAAGCAGTATTGACCCGGAGAAATTAATTACTGTATCCTCGGAATCATTCCCCGGATACCCATGTCAACAACTTGCTCGTTTTTAGCTGGTTCCCATTTGCCATCGGCCACCACTTCATTCCATTCAAAACTTTTGTTGGTACTTAATGAAACTTCAATGATGATATCATTGGTTTCATTACCGGTTATTTTTAATTTACCCGGACCAAATGCAGCTGTCACCACACATGAACCTGCCGGTATGGGAGAAGTGGCAAAGATTGGATTAGGTACTGTGGTAGCACCAGGAGAAGCCTGACCGGATGTAATGAATGGGAAATTAATACCTCCAACATTTACGGTGGTTTCAAATCCCCAAAAGCCTTGTGCTTTATTGGCATTTACTGTCAGGGTTTGGTTTTTTATAGTATGGGTTTTAATGTAAGTTTTATACCCGATAAAGCCTGCAGCTGTTCCTGGAAATTCCTGTTTGATAGTAACACCACTTATTACTGTGTCTACATAATACTTTACATCAAAATTCTGGTAGGCCAATGATACCCGCAACCATTCATACTCGCCGGGGGCTATATTTTTTATTGGAATAGAGTAAAAATTCTGGTTGTTACCAGCAAAAGAAGATTTCTCAAAATCTATAGCCGTACTACCACCACTGGTTGTTTCAGGCGCATGGTATAAAATAGCACCGGTGCCAAGTGCTGTGGTAGCCACAGGGGCCAGTTCTATGTAATGGGCACTCATTTTACTAAAGACAGGGCTTTGGGCAGCATAGCCCGAGGCTACTCCCTGGGGCTGGCCTATATTATTGAGCCGTACCTGTGTAGAATCAAATTTGAATCTGAAAATGACGCTGTATGTTTTATCAACTTCTTTTTTACAACTTGTAAAAAAAAAGGTAAATAAAGCTAAAAGTAAAGACAGGGTAATTATTTTTTTCATCAAATTTTTTTGTTTAACGGAAAAACAAGTTGAAAATTGCCTTTCTTTATTTTATTAAATGGCAAGCAGAACAGGCACTTAGCGGTTAACTTTGCACAAATTCTTTACACAGATGAATCATCTTTTAACAGCGTTGCTTTTTTCAATATTATTTTTTTCCTGTTCTCAAAACAATGTAAAGCAGGATAAAAATCTGAGAAAATATTTTGATGAAAACAAAGTGGAAGGCTGTTTTGCCCTGATGGATAATGGCACCGGAAAGTTTACCGTGCATAACCTTGGTCGCTATCGTGACAGCAGTTACCTGCCCGCTTCCACATTTAAAATTGTCAACTCATTGATTGGTTTGCAAACCGGAAAAATCAGCAGTGATAGTATGATAATAAAATGGGATGGAGTTAAACGCAATATAGATGACTGGAACCGGGATTTGAGTATGTACAGTGCATTCCGGGTATCGTCTGTTCCTTATTACAGGGAAGTGGCCAGAAGGATTGGAAAGGATACCATGCAATTTTGGCTAGACAGTTTGCGATATGGTACACAGAAAATAAAAACTGCTATTGACACTTTCTGGTTGGACAACTCACTTAAAATAAAACCCGATGAAGAGCTCGGCTTAGTGAAGCGATTGTATTTTGACCAGTTACCTTTTTTTAAAACCTATCAAGAGACAGTAAAAAAAGCAATGCTGTTTGAAAACAATGCCAACTACCGGCTGGGTTATAAAACAGGTTGGGCTCATACAGAGAACGGAAATTCACTGGGTTGGGTGGTCGGTTGGATTGAAGAAAACGGGCATCCTTACTTTTTTGTATTAAATGTAGAATCCCCCGACCCCAATTTTGATATGAAGCCGGTACGGATAAAGATGCTGAAGGATATGCTGAAGTACCTAGGTTTTTTTGATGGAAAAATGTAAAATAAAGGAGCTAATTGGCCAATGTGCTGATTTGCTAATGACAGAAAAGCATAATTGGTTCAAAAATTGCAACCCGCATTCTGCGTATTTTTAATTGGCAGATCACCACATTATCAAATTAGCACATTGGGATTTCAATTTCAACATAAAGAGTTTATTTTCCTTTTGGCAGGTATTGTTATCCTTGTTTTATTCTTTATTGGCCTGTTACAGTGGAAGAAAAAAGTAGCAAAGAGAATTGGTGATAAGAATTTGGTAAAGGCATTAATCAGTAACTATTCTTCTATATTATTTACCTCAAAATTCATTGTTGTTTCGGTGGCGTTTGCACTCGGCGTTATTGCGGTGATGAACCCACGGAAGCCGGGTGAGTCATCAGCAGTTAACAAAAAAGGAATTGATATTGCCATTGCATTGGATGTAAGTAAAAGTATGCTGGCAGCGGACCTTGCTCCCAACCGGTTGGAAAGAGCCAAGCAATTTGTCACCAAGCTGATGAATGAAATGCCCAACGACAGGATTGCATTAATTCTTTTTGCAGGCAAGGCTTATTTGCAAATGCCGCTGACTACTGATCATGGAGCCGCACAATTATTTGTGTCTTCTGCCAGCCCAGATGTGGTGCCGCAACAGGGAACTGTCATAAGCGATGCGTTGGAAATGAGTGCCAATGCTTTTAATGCTACAAATAAAAAATTTAAAACAATACTGCTTATTTCAGATGGTGAAGACCACGATGAAGATGCTGTAGCAACCGCTAAAAAATTATCGGAACAGGGAGTGATGATTAACACTATTGGTATTGGCTCACCGGAAGGGGCGACTATACCTGACCCGGCAACAGGGGATGTAAAAAAAGATGAGGCTGGTAATACGGTGGTGTCCAAGCTGAATGAAGAAGCCCTGAAAGAAATAGCAACAGTAACGAACGGAATTTATATCCGCTTGCAAAGCAGCGACGCAGCGGTGAAGGTATTGACGACGCAATTATCACAAATAGATAAAAAATCCTTTTCCGATATGTCGCAGGTGAATTTCAGAACATTTTTTATTTGGTTTGCAGCAGCGATGTTTATTTTATTGCTTGTAGAGAATTTTATTCCGGAACGTAAGAAAATAGTTGCAGTATGAAGGAGAGCCAAACGATACTATTTGTTTTTGCTTCGTTGTATTCATTTTCTCAATCAAAGCCGGTAGAGAAAACGATACAGGCCGGTAATGATTACTACAAACAACAGCAATTCGCAAAAGCTTCCGAGGAGTATGGTAAAGCTCTTGCTGCAGACCCTTCTAATACAACAGCAAAATTTAACCGGGCCAATGCCTTGTACAAACAGGATAAAAAAGTAGAAGCAGCTACAATTTTTGCAGAAGTAGCCAATAACAATAACATTACCGATAAAGAAATACGTTCCAAAGCCTTTTATAATAAAGGAGTGATATTAAGCCAGCAAAAAAATCTGGAGGAAAGTATTGAGGCGTATAAAAATGCTCTGCGAAATAATGCTGACGATAAAGAAGCCAGGGAAAATCTGCAAAAAGCCCTGCTGGAATTGAAAAAGAAAAATTCCGACAAGAAAAAGGAGAATGACCAGCAAAAGAAAAAGGACCCCAAAAAACAGTCACAGCCTAAAATGAATCCCAAGGAAGCAGAACAGCGGCTAAAATTACTCCAGCAAAAAGAGAAGGAAGTGCAGCAGCGGGTACAAAAGGAAAAGACCAAAACAGGCGGCTCTCAAGCCAAAGACTGGTAATAAATTAGTAGATGTGCTGATTAGTTAATTTGCTAATGCCTTAATCTTGAAGACACTTTATTCTTTGCTAACTTCGTTAATTAGCAAATTAGCATATTGTCTGATTGGCTAATTTATTTATGCAATTGTACTGCGAGTCACTTACAGGCTATAAACGATTAAAGACAAAAGAGGTTAACATTGGTGACCTGCTGCTTGGCAATTTTCATCCAATCCGGGTGCAGACGATGACGACAACTGACACCATGGATACTATTGGTACCGTGGAGCAAAGCATCCGTTGTATTGAAGCCGGTTCGGAATTGATCCGCATCACCGCTCCTTCCAAAAATGAAGCAGAAAATTTACTGAATATAAAAAATGAGCTTCGCAAAAGAGGTTATACTACTCCTATTGTTGCTGACATTCATTTTACTCCCAATGCAGCAGAAATAGCAGCGAGAATTATTGAAAAAGTAAGAGTGAACCCCGGCAACTATGTTGACAAGAAAAAATTTGAACAGATTGAATATACTGATGCTGAGTATGCAGAAGAGATTGACCGGATAAGAGAACGGTTCACTCCATTGGTAAAAATCTGTAAAGAATATGGCACAGCTATGCGTATTGGTACCAATCACGGTTCACTGAGCGATAGAATTATGAGCCGCTACGGCGATACACCAATTGGAATGGTAGAGAGTGCTATGGAATTTCTGCGGATTGCCAGAAATGAAACTTATCACAACATTGTGTTGAGTATGAAAAGCAGCAATCCGCAAGTGATGGTGCAGGCATATCGTTTATTAATTAAAACAATGTATGATGAGTTTGGTGAAATTTATCCTTTGCATCTCGGTGTAACAGAAGCCGGTGACGGGGAAGATGGAAGAATAAAATCGGCTGTTGGTATCGGAACATTATTAGAAGATGGTATTGGTGATACTATCAGGGTATCATTAACAGAAGACCCGGAGTTTGAAATTCCGGTGTGTAAGGATCTGGTGAAGCGTTACGGAAGCCGGAACTCTGTTCCAGCTGAAAATCAGGGTGCCGTTTCGATTAATGAAAACCGGAACGAAGCTCCAGTATCCTATTCTCTATTTGAGTATAAGCGAAGAGAAACATTTGCGGTTGATAATATTGGTGATAAGCAAGTGCCGGTTGTTATTGCTGATTTAAGTAAGATTGAGAAGATAACGCCAACTCATTTACAAAGCATTGGCTATACTTATGATGAATTAACAGATAAGTGGACTATTGGCGATGCGGCAGCTGATTATATTTTTACAGGTCATCAATTACTTGATTTTGCATTGCCTGGAACACTGAAAGTAATTGTTTATCCTGCGGCATGGGAATTAGCAGGAGATCAATCAAAATATTTTCCAATTTACAGTGATAGCGGTTATACGGAGGCAGAAATTAAAAATGACAGGCTGAATTTTGTGATGATTGATTGTTACAGCGATACTGTTGATAGTTCTGTTCATCTTGATAAATTGGCTAATGACCCATCAGTGGCTATCTGCCTTAGTTCAACAAACAATAATGCGATGCAATCCGTTCGTCGCATGTTTGCAGAACTGATAAGCAGAAATATCAAGAACCCTGTTGTATTAATTACCGACAGCAAGTGGCAAACACCGGATGAACACCTGATTCATTTTGCTACTGAAACAGGTGCTTTATTTTTAGAAGGTATGGGTAATGGTATTTGTTTAGGATATAGTGGTACGTCGCAACTGGAAAACATCAAGGCGACTGGTAGAACTTATCTTGAAGTAAAAGACATTTACCAGTTTACTAATAACACTGCGTTTAGCATTTTACAAGCTACCCGAACAAGAATTTCAAAAACCGAATATATAAGCTGCCCAAGTTGTGGCCGAACCTTATTTGACTTACAGGAAACAACGGCAAAAATCAGGGCTGTTACCAATCATTTGAAGGGAGTAAAAATTGCCATCATGGGCTGCATAGTTAACGGCCCGGGTGAAATGGCGGATGCAGATTTTGGTTATGTAGGAAGTGGGCCGGGAAAAATAACGTTATACAAAGGCAAAGAAGTGATGAAGAAAAATGTAAACAGTGAGGTGGCTGTGATAGAGCTGATTGAGTTGATAAAAGAAAGCGATGCCTGGGTGGAAGTATAAATTTTTGCGATGAAAAAAAATTACTGGATACTTCTTTTCGCAATCATTTTAATTGGCGACCTGATCGGCATTCAATTGCAGAATGAATTGCTGCAGACTATATGTAAACCGCTTATTATTCCTGCTGTTATCGGGTACTTTGATTCACAAGTAAAACAAATTACAAAAGGTATTGCTAAATGGGTTGTGCTTGCGTTGATATTCTCTTTGTTGGGAGATGTATTACTGATGTTCCAGGAAAAGAACTCGATTTTCTTTTTACTAGGATTATCTGCCTTTTTAATAGCTCATATTTTCTACATTATATTTTTTCATAAAGTGCGGGTAAAGGAAAATATAAAAAGCAATCCCTGGTTATTAGTGGTTGTAGTGATTTATTATGCTACACTTATCAGTTTGCTATCTCCCTACCTCGCCGACATGAAAATACCGGTGTTGGTATATGGCATTGTTATCAGCTTCATGTTCATGCTGGCTGTGCACATGCTGTTCGTTAAAAATAAACCAGCCGGTCAATGGATGATGGTTGGGGCTTTGCTCTTTATAATGTCTGATTCAATTTTGGCCATCAATAAGTTTTATCAACCTTTTGAAGCAGCCAGTGTTTTAATCATGCTGACGTATGGGTTAGCCCAGTTCTTCATTGTTCATGGTGCTATTAAGTATATTCGTGGACAAAAGTAATATTCAAATTATTTAACTCTAAAATATTCCCCTCTAGGGGACAGGGGTATGCAACAAACAGATTTCTTAGTAATAGGCTCGGGTATAGCAGGATTAACCTATGCCCTGAAAGTAGCAAATGAATTTCCCGATAAAAAGGTATTGGTGATGACAAAAGCTGCCGCCGATGAAACCAATACTAAGTATGCGCAAGGGGGAATAGCTGTAGTGAATGACCTGGAGAACGACAGCTTTCAAAAACATATTGATGATACATTGATAGCAGGTGATGGTTTATGTAATGAAAATGTGGTAGAGATCGTAGTAAAAGAAGGGCCGGAACGAGTCCAGGAAATTATTGATTGGGGGGCAAAATTTGATAAGGAAAAAGATGGGGATTATAAAAGAGGTAAGGAAGGTGGACACTCGGAGTTTCGTATCCTGCACCATAAAGATGTGACCGGAAGGGAAATGGAAAGGGCTTTGATTGATGCGGTGGCTAAGCAAAAGAATATTGAGTTTATTAAACATTGTTTTGTAGTTGATATAATTACACAGCACCATTTGGGTTATCTCGTTAATAAGGCAACACCTGATGTGGAGTGTTATGGTGTGTATGTCTTAAACCTTGAAACAAATAAGATAGAAAAGATATTAGCAAAAATTACGTTGCTGGCTACCGGTGGAAACGGACAAGTGTACAGAACAACAACTAATCCTTCTATTGCAACAGGTGATGGTGTGGCGATGGTGTATAGGGCTAAAGGGAGAATTGAAAATATGGAGTTCATACAGTTTCATCCAACGGCGTTGTATGAGCCGGGAGTGAGGGGCCAGGCGTTTTTAATTACCGAAGCTGTTCGTGGAGATGGAGGTATTTTGCGAAATAAGAATGGCGAAGCATTCATGCTCAACTATGATGAACGAAAAGATCTGGCACCCAGAGATATTGTGGCAAGGGCAATAGATAGTGAAATGAAACGGACAGGTACGGAACATGTATGGTTAGATTGCCGGCATTTTAGCAAAGAAAAGTTTACTGAGCACTTTCCAAATATTTATGAAAAATGTTTATCGATCGGAATTGATATTACAAAACATATGATTCCTGTGGCGCCAGCAGCTCATTACAGTTGCGGAGGAATTAAAACAGATGAATGGGGGAGAAGTTCTATCCGTAATTTATATGCCTGTGGCGAATGTGCATCTACAGGATTACATGGTGCTAATCGTCTTGCTTCAAATTCTTTATTGGAAGCAATGGTATTTGCCCATCGTTGCTACATGGATAGTATCACCAAATTATCGGAGTCTCCGGACTCCCCTCTCCATTTATGGAGAGGGGCGGGGGGTGAGGTTCCAGATTGGAATGCACAAGGCACAACTGAGCCAAAAGAAATGATTCTGATCACTCAAAGCTTAAAAGAACTGCAACTGGTGATGAGTGATTATGTTGGTATTGTT
>JANNCC010000364.1:0-28935 GCA_031386125.1 Chitinophagaceae bacterium | reverse complement strand
AATTAATTTTTTTAGCTGCCTCAGTTTTTGCTTTAGTATCACTCACTACCAGTTGCGGTGGCGGTGGAGCAAAAAAGGAAGCCGTGAAGGTAAGTGCCGAAATGCAGGACTTTATGAATAACCTGAATGGAAAAGCTGCTTCTGTAGCAATAGCATTAGAAAGTTTTGGAAAAGCAGGGTTAGATACAAAAGATATGGGAATGTATGATTTGGCAAAGCCATCTGTTGTGGAAGTAAACGGAAATTGCTATTTGCTACAGTGTACCTCCGGGATGACTAAAAGAAAATACAACCTTTGCTGGGAAGGAGGTAAGATTTCTTCTGTTGAGGATAAGGGAATGGAATAATTGTTTTATCAGCACAACTCCTAAAATGAAAATAATAGTATGCGGCCACCGGGTAACGTATTAGTGGCCGCATTTTTAATTTATAACTTCCACCCACAAGAGTCGTAATTAGTGAAGTAAGAAAATTACCTTTGCTAAAATTTCCTCATTGGACATCATCCATCCATTTGCCCATCAATACGCCGAAATATTTTCTTCACCGGAAGATGCACTCTCGAAAGAAGTGAATGACTATACCATGCAAAATCACCCGGAAGCGGTGATGCTCAGCGGACATCTGCAGGGCAAATTGCTGGAAATGATAAGTTGCATGATAAAGCCCCGGCGCATTTTAGAAATAGGAACCTTTACCGGCTACAGTGGTTTATGCCTTGCCAAAGGACTTACTGATGATGGGCAATTACACACCATTGAACTAAGAGAAGCGGATGCAGCAAAAGCTCAATCCTTCTTTTCCCGTTCTCCTTTTGCAGATAAAATAATTTTACACACCGGAAATGCGTTAGATATTATCCCGGAACTGGATGAAACCTGGGATTTGGTGTTTATTGATGCTGATAAACCCGCCTATATCGAATATTTTAACCTGGTTTTGCCACGGTTGCGGAAAAACGGTTTTATTTTAGCAGATAATATTTTCTTTCATGGTCAGGTGCTGGAGGATAATGTGACGGGAAAAAGTGCAAAAGGCATACAGGCTTTTAACGAATTTATAAAAGAAAGAAAAGATATTGAAAAATGTGTGTTAACCATCCGTGACGGACTTTTCCTGATACGGAAATTGTAATAATAATATCCATGCAAAAAATAAGAAACAGTATTATTGTTTTTTTATCGCTGATCACTTCAGCTGGCTTTGCTCAAAAGAAGGAATTGGTTACTGATTATATTGCTGCGTATAAAGACCTTGCTATTGCCGAAATGAAAAGAACCGGTGTTCCTGCCGCAATCACTTTGGCACAAGGCATTCATGAATCAGGAGCTGGTAGCAGTAAATTAGTATTACAGTCGAACAATCACTTTGGTATTAAATGCAAATCCAACTGGACAGGCGAATCGGTGCGGCATGATGATGATGCCAAAGGCGAATGTTTCCGCAAATATCCTTTGGCGGCGGAGTCCTATAAGGATCATTCTGATTTTTTAAAGAACGGGCAGCGGTATGCTTTCTTATTTTCTCTTGACCCGTCTGATTATGAAGGCTGGGCTAATGGATTAAAAAAAGCAGGCTATGCCACCAATCCAAAATATCCGCAGGTATTGATAAAGCTGATACAGGATTACAACTTACAGGATTATACTTCTATTGCTTTGGAAAAAATACCGGTTGAAAACGCCAGCCCGGTAGCTGTTGGAACAGAGCAACCAGGCAATATAACAACAGGAATGAATGACACCTATAAAGAGAATTATGGTGTTGAGGTAAGGAAAACCGATGACGCAAAATTGTACCCAACCGGCGAATTTAAAATCAATGACACCAAAGTGGTGTTTGTAAAAAGGGGAGCTTCTTTTCTTTCTATTGCGAAACAATATGATGTTGATTTTTCTAAAATATTTGAGTTTAATGAAATTGCCCGTGCTGAAGTGGCAGATAAGGACCAGTTGGTATACCTGCAACGTAAAAGAAAAACAGGTAACAACGATTTTCATTCCGTGCAGCCGGGAGAAACATTGCATGATATTGCACAGCAAGAGGCAATACGTTTGGAAAGCCTGAGAGAGTTGAACTGGTTGAAGGCAGAAGAGAAACCGGCTATCGGAGAGAGATTAAGTCTGAAATCAAAATCACCGTCGATACCTAAGCTGGCGGTTAAAGAAAATTATTCACTTGTTCCTGCCGCCAAAATCCAGGGCAGTAATTAAACACACCTAACTGCTTATGTCAGTCATTAAAGTGCATGACAAATCATTTGAAACCTATCTTTCTGAAGAAATAATTTTGCAGCGCATAAAAGAACTGGCTGCCAGCATTACTAAAGATTATGCAGGTAAGAAGCCTCTTTTCATTGCTATACTGAACGGATCCTTCATGTTTGCGTCCGACCTTTTTAAGTATCTTAATATTGAAGCGGAGATTTGTTTTATTAAACTGGCTTCTTACAAGGGCATGAAATCGTCCGGTGATGTTGTTACATCTATCGGCCTGGAAGATGACCTTTTTGGAAAAGAGGTGATTATAATAGAAGACATTGTTGATACCGGCAAAACGTTACACAACTTTCTGCCAAAACTGTTACATCAGCAGCCAAAATCGTTGAAAATAGTAACCCTTTTGCATAAGCCGGAAGCGACGGAGTTCCCGTTACAGCTGGACTATGTGGGTTTTAGTATTCCCAATAAATTTGTCGTAGGTTACGGTCTTGATTATGATGGACTTGGTCGTAATTGGAAAGAGATTTATCAATTAGTATAAAATTGGCGAAGCTCTCAGGCTTTTTTTGTATTTTATCATTCCAAAATATCCAGTTGAAGGCCGCTTGTCATATAGCAATCTTTCTCTTACTATGTTCGTCTGTATTTGCCCAGCAGTACTATGCCAGAGGCGAGGTGAAAGACGAATCAGGTAATATTTTGCAAAATGTCACCATTCTGCAGCACAAAACCGGATATATTTTCCGAAGCGGTTCTTCCGGCACTTTTGGTATTGTAACCAATCAGCAGATAGACACATTCAGTTTTTCAATGGATGGTTTCCAGAAGGAAAAGGTACTGGTGGATGCTGAAAAATACCTGAGTGTAAAATTAAAACGACTTAGCGGTGCTGCCGCCAACGTAAGAAAAGATAAACTATCCTCTCAAACAAAAGACCTTGCAAAGGAAGAACAGAAAAGCTGGTTCACCGGGGATGAAACCTATGCCAGCATTTTGGAGAACCACTTCGTAAATGCAAAAAAATTTCCGGTAACGGGTATGTCGCTGAATGTGGACCGGGCTTCTTACAGCAATATTCGCCGCTTTATTACTCTCAAAACAATGGTGCCGCCGGATGCGGTAAGAATTGAGGAGATGGTTAATTATTTTAATCTTAGTTATCATAAACCTCCTGACGATCAGCTTTTCGATATTAAAACTACACTAAGTTCCTGCCCGTGGAATCCCGACAACCAGTTGTTCTACATCAATTTTTCTTCTCAGAAATTAAACCTGGACACACTGCCACCAAGTCATCTTGTTTTTTTAATTGATGTTTCAGGCTCCATGGATATGACCAACAGGCTGCCCTTGTTGAAATCAGCGTTCCGGTTGCTGGTCAATAACCTGCGGGATAAAGATTCGGTAGCTATCGTTGTGTATGGTGGGGTAACAGGTGTAATGCTGAATACAACCAGCGGAGGCGAAAAAGAGAAAATAATAAAGACGATTGACGAACTGGAACCTGGAGGTTCTACACCGGGGGAGTCAGGAATAAAATTAGCCTACAGCGTTGCCCGTAACCATTTTATTAAAGGAGGAAACAACCGGGTGATACTGGCCACCGATGGCGACTTTAATGTAGGGTTGAAAACGGAAACAGAACTGGATGAATTGATCTCGTCGCAACGGGAATCTGGTATTTACCTTACTTGCCTGGGTGTGGGTATGGGAAATTATAAGGATTCAAAAATTCAAACACTGGCCAATAAAGGCAATGGCAATTTTGCTTACCTCGATAATTTTAAAGAGGCTGAAAAAGTGTTACTGAAAGAATTTACCCAAACATTGTATGCCGTAGCAGATGAAGTGTATATGAATGTAAAATTCAATCAGGAGTATGTAAGAGAATACCGGCTGATCGGTTTTGATAACAAAGTGGGGGCCTTGCGGGATTCCCTATCCATTATCGAAGGTGGCGAAATTGGTTCCGGCCATTCCATGATTGCTATGTTTGAAATATCTCCTACAGAAATAAACAAAGGTGCTATTAAAGATAACTTCACCACCGGTAAATTTGCCGATATCAAACTTTCCTATCGCCGTCCTAATAATACAAAGCAATACAGTTTTGACAATGCCTGCCGCTTCGAGTTTATTCCATTTGAAGACCTGGATAAAAATTTTCATTTTTCGGCAGCAGTGGCTATGTTTGGTTCATTGCTTCGGTCATCTCCATTTGTAAAGGATATAGGGTGGAATGAAGTTGTCTCCTTATCAGAAGTATCCTGTGGTAAAGATGACCTGCTGCAAAAAGAATTTATTTCCCTTGTGCAGCAGGCTAAAACGCTTTATTTAAAAGTGAAAAAGAAGAAAGGGGGAACGACGAAGTGATGATGGTTACGAAAAAATATCTTTTATCTTATCAAAGAAATTTTTTTCATTCTTATCCGGATGCGGTTTAAAATTGGGGGAGTGACTTAGTTTTTCCAGTATCGTCTTTTCTTCACTGCTCAGATGTTGCGGTGTCCAGATATTCACCTGTATCAATTGATCCCCTTTTTCATAAGAATTTACAGCCGGAAAACCTTTTCCTTTCAACCGGAATATTTTTCCGCTTTGTGTACCCGCCGGAATTTTAATTTTTGCCCTTCCATCAATGGTCGGCACTTCTACCTGCGTGCCGGCTACTGCATCGGTAAACGAAATGTGTAACTCATAAGCCACATTCAATGCTTCACGGTGTAGTTCCTTATGTGGTTCTTCTTCTATTAATATAATCAGGTCACCGGGCATTCCGCCTCTTTCTCCGGCATTGCCTTTTCCGCTTACATTCATCTGCATTCCTTCCTGCACACCGGCGGGTATATCAATGCTTACTGTTTCTTCACCATATACTCTTCCTTCACCTTTGCAGCTTCCGCATTTCGCAGTTACTGTTGAGCCTTCACCATTGCAGGTGGGGCAGGTAGTAACAGTTTGCATCTGCCCGAGAAAAGTATTCTGCACTCTTCTAACTTGTCCGCTGCCGCCGCAAGTGCCGCAGTTTTGTACACTGCCTTTATCTTTTGCTCCGCTACCGCTACAGGTAGAGCAGGCAACATGTTTTTTTACTTTAATATTTTTGGTAACACCTTTTGCAATTTCTTCGTAAGTCAATTTTAATTTAACCCGGAGATTGCTTCCTCTCACACCACGGCTCCGCTGTTGACTGCGACCACCTCTTTGTCCACCCCCAAAAAGATTTCCAAATAAATCTTCTCCAAAAACATCACCGAACTGGCTGAAGATGTCATCCATGTTCATACCACCACCGCCACCATGTCCGCTACGGCTCTGGCCGCTTACTCCTGCATGTCCGTATCGATCATACTGTGCTTTTTTATCCGCATCACTTAATATTTCATAAGCTTCGGCGGCTTCTTTAAATTTTTCTTCGGCTGCTTTATCACCGGGATTACGGTCAGGGTGAAATTGCATAGCAACTTTACGGTATGCTTTCTTAATTTCATCCGCCGTTGCTGATTTTGCAACACCTAGTATTTCGTAGAAATCTCTTTTTGACATAAAACCCCAACCCCTAAAGGGGCTTTTAAAACTTTAAAGTTTAATACGCTTTAAAGTTGGTAACATAATAATTAACTATTTCATATAAAGAACTATCGGATATAATAATGATTCATCGATCTAAGTCTCCCCTTTAGGGGGACAGGGGGTCTTATTTTCCTGTCACCACTTTTGCATGACGGATAATCTTATCATTCAGGTAATACCCCTTCATCACTTCATCTACTATCTTTCCTTTTAATTCTTCTGATGGGGCAGGAATTTCTGTAATGGCTTCATGCAGATCAGCATTAAACTCCTGGTGCAATGTTTCCATGGCTTTCACTCCTCTATTCTGTAACGTATTGCGAAGCTTGTTAAAAACAAGCATTACACCTTCTTTTACAGAAGCGGCATCATCGCTGGCATCTAATTGTTTTTGTGCCCGGTCACAATCATCAAGCACATCCAGCATATCAGTTATCACATCACGGCCGGCAGTTTGAATCAACTCTATTCTTTCTTTGGCATTCCGGCGTTTGAAATTTTCAAACTCAGCTACTTTTCTCAGGTATTTATCTTTCGATTCTTCCAGTTCTACTTTTAATTTCTCCATTTCTGATTCCTCAGCAACTGGCTCGTTCAGGTGAGTGGTACCGTTTTGGTTTTCATCGGTATTAATATCTAAACCACTGCTGCTTTCAGGGGTAAAACTTGTATTCTCTTTCATATCTTTTTCTGCCATTTTTTTAAATTGACTGCAAAGGTAAGGGTGTCAAGAATATTGCCAACAGCGGATTTCAGGACAAAGTGGCTGACTTTGACCAGTCAGGTTGAATGGATGGCATAGCCCGGTAAATTGCTTAGCTTGCAGCCCTTTATGAACAAAGTTTACCTCCGAAGAAAGATAACGCCCCGTGTAGTAAATGGCCATCCCTGGATTTTTAATAATGAAGTGGAAAAAGTGGATGGTGATGCGCAGGGAGGAGAAATAGTAGAAGTGTTTACCCACGATAAAAAATTTGTTGGGAAAGGATACATTAATCCTAAGTCACAGATATTAGTTCGTTTGCTTACAAGAAGTAAAACGGAAGAAATCAACGAACAGTTTTTCGTAAAACAGATTTCAAAATGCTGGGAATACAGAAAAAAAATTGGTTACGCAGACAACTGTCGCCTTGTTTTTGGCGAAGCAGATTCAATGCCACAATTAATCATTGACAAATTCAACGACTATTTTGTTATTCAAACATTGGCTCTTGGTATTGATGTATGGAAACCGGCTATTGTAAAAGCATTGAATGAAGTATTTACTCCCAAAGGAATTTATGAACGGAATGATGTGCCGGTAAGAGAGCTGGAAGGATTGCCGCAACAGAAAGGTTTTTTATCTGCGCCATTTGATACAAAAATTATCATTAATGAAAACGGGTTTAAGTTTTATGTTGATATAGAGAACGGACAAAAGACTGGTTATTTTTTAGACCAGCAGGATAACCGTAGAGCTATTCAGCATATTGTAAAAGGTGCTGATGTACTGGGAGCATTTACCTACACCGGCACTTTTGAAATTCATGCAGCCTGTTATGGAGCTAAGTCTGTTTTGGGTCTTGATATTTCTGCCAATGCCGTACAGCAGGCCAATAATAATGCTGCATTAAATGGGGTGCAGGATATTTGTCGATTTGAAACAGCCAATGCTTTTGATGTGCTGAAGCAATGGGGCAAAGATGGAAGGCAATATGATGTGGTAATGCTGGACCCACCAGCTTTTACCAAAAGCAGAGAAACAATTCAAAAGGCAATTACCGGGTATAAAGAAATAAATCTGCGGGGAATGAAATTAGTGAAGCCGGGAGGTTTTTTAGTTACCTCTTCCTGCACCAGTCTTGTAAATACGGAACTGTTTCTCCAGACAATTGATATGGCAGCTAAAGATGCAAGACGAAGTATAAGGCAGGTAATATTTCAAACACAAGCTGGCGACCATCCTGTTATCCGCGGAATGGATAATACACAATACCTCAAATTCCTGATCATACAGGTGCAGTAATACAATTAAAAAGAAAGGGAATTATTTTGTAACCTGAAATTTTCCGGATTCAATTACTTTTCCCGTTGCATCAAGCAGGTGATACATGTATAGTCCACGGTTAAAGTCAGTGAGATTGATAATAGTCTTTTGTGAAACATTGGGAACTTCAAACATTTTCTTACCAAGAAAACTATAAACTTGTAGCGACATTCCTTTTTCGTAGCCTTTCTGTAAATCGAAAGTAATGAAAGTGGTAGCCGGGTTTGGATACAACTTAATAATTCTGTCAGAAGTCTCCGTAGCAGGAATAGGCTTGGAAGACTGCGCCTGTGATTGTATGGCAATCAACAGAATAAAGGGTAATATCGTCAGAATTCGTCTCAACGAAACAAATTTACTTTTATTATTCGAAAAATAGGCCAGTTTTTTTTTATCTGCAACGTAAAACTACGATAAATTATAAGTATCTGTAAATCAAATATTTAAAAATAATAGCTGGTTAAATTTTAACAAAAGTTAGTTCAATCTCGATAACACCTGCTGGATAGTTTCAAAATTTGGCACTTCTCCGGCATTTGCAAGCACTTCTGCATAGCGAACAATTCCATCTTTATCAATCACAAAAGCAGACCGTTTGGAAACCCCTTTCATATTGAAGCCAAACATTTCATAAATAGAATCGTAAGCCCGGGAAGCTTCTTTATTAAAATCACTCAGCAGTGTAAAATTCAAATGCTGCTCTTCTTTAAACTTAGCTAATGTTTGTAATGCGTCCACTGAAATGCCAAACACTTGTGCATTTACAGTATTGTACCAGGCAATATTATCTCTTACTGAACAAAGTTCTTTTGTACAAACACTGGTAAAAGCCAATGGAAAAAATAATAATAGCACCGGCCGACCTCTCAATTCAGAAAGCGTCACCTGTTTTTTTTCGCTGTCAAATAAACTAAAGTCAGGGGCGACTTGTCCAATCTCAAGGGGCATACGTTGATTTTTTGGGTGATAAGGAAATTTAAATAATCGTACATTAGTATACCTCAAAGAAACAAATAACCTGTTACTTGGTTCTATGTTATTTTTTTCACCAAAACCAACTTTTATATGAAAAAGCTTTTAGCAGAATTAATAGGCACATTTGCTCTCGTTCTTTTTGGATGCGGTGCCGCAGTAGTGTCCGGGGTATCTTCTACCGGGCCTGCCGGAATTGGTTTGCTGGGTATCTCATTTGCCTTTGGACTTGCAGTGGTGGTGATGGCCTATGCCATCGGAGGCATTACTGGCTGTCATATTAATCCGGCCATTACTATTTCAATGCTGGTAGCCGGAAAAATTAAATCCGGCGATGCCCTCAATTATATCATTGGGCAAATGATTGGCGCCACTTTAGCAGCAGGGGTATTATATATAATACTAAAAGGTGCACCCGGATTTGCAATGGGTGAATGGGCACTGGGCTCCAATGGTTGGGGAGAAGGTTATCTTGGCGGATACAATATGACATCTGCCTTTGTTACAGAGGCAGTACTTACTTTTTTATTCCTGGTTGTAATTTTTGCCACCACCTCCAAGTGGGGAAATGGTACAATGGCCGGGCTGGCAATTGGATTGACCCTAGTATTAATTCACCTCGTAGCAATTCCGATTACCGGCACTTCTGTTAACCCGGCCCGCAGTTTTGGCCCGGCTATTTTTGCACAGGGTAAAGCTCTCACACAATTGTGGCTGTTTATTGCTGCACCCATTGTCGGAGGTGTTGCTGCTGCATTGGTATGGAAAGGAGTGTTTGAAACAAAAGAGAGATAATACTAACAATATTACTCTTTCACCAGCTTCATCGTTTTTACATCGGTGCCGGTGGTTTGTGTGGCTTCCACATAGGTCCAGCTATTGCGGGTAATCTGCCAGGTTCCGTTTATTAAATGCAGGGGATAAACAGCCCCGGTAAAATTGGCCCAGGTAGTCATACTGGCGGAGTTGCCATCCCAGTTGCCGGTTTTTTCTACCGTACCGCCATTAATTGCATCAACTGTTTTGTTGCTGTAGTATTTGAATCGGTAGCTGCTAAAATCAGTAGTGATATCGCTTCCATTCAGGGTAAAAATTGTAACAGCCCATTTCCCGTCTGTCATGGCTTTTATTACCAGGTCTTCCTGGATGGGATCTGTGATAGTTTTTTTACAACTGACGAATGCAACCATAAAAATGAAAGCAACAATTTTTTTCATGTTTTTATATATGACATCACAAAATAGGCATATAAGTCAGTTTATCCAATAGGTAAATTACAGAACTAATCAACAACGGGATTGCAGCAGCTTTAACAATAACCGGCTTTTACCGGTTAGCGATAAAGCTTAATTTCATTTTCCAATTACCATAAATGAAACGAAAACTAAACGTCGTATTTTTTACTTTATTTGTTTGCACAATCGGCCGGGCTCAGCAACCAGAAATGCTGCTCGGCAACTGGTCTTCTAAATCACCCATTGAAAAAGCATATCTTCATTTTGACAGGGAAAACTACATAGCCGGAGAAACAGTCTGGTTCAAAGCATATCTTTATTCCGACTACCTCCCTGATACTATCAGCACCACATTGTATGTGGAATTACTCAATGATTCTTCTGTAATAGTCAGCCGGAAAATATTGCCGGTATTGCTGGGTAATACCAATGGCCAGCTTGAATTGCCCGATTCGCTGAAAACCGGCTATTATTTTATCCGGGCCTATTCACCTTCTATGCTCAGGCTGCCTCCGGGACAGGCAGGGGAGGATTTAGGTTTTATTTTCCAACAAAACATTTTTGTTTTTGGCAAGAAAAAAAATAGTGATGCTGTTGCCATGCAAGAACAAAAAGCATTGCGCCTTGAATTTTTTCCGGAAGGCGGCAATTTTATAACAGGATTGATAAATACTGTCGCCTTCAAAGCCACCAACGGGAATGGGCTGCCTGTACAGGTAAGTGGTAATATTAAAAATGAAAAAGATGAAGTGCTGGCTGTTTTCAGTACTTACCGCGATGGAATGGGTATGTTTGACCTGACTCCGCTTTCAAATGAAAAATATTACGCAGTATTTAATGATGATGCTACGACTCATAAATATTATTTACCCGCACAAACGGATAAAGGGGTTGTGTTCAAAGTAATATCCACAGGAAGCAATAAATATTTTGAAATATTGCAGCAAACTGATAACCCCTCCTTTAACGCTGTTTACATGGTCGGGCAAATGCAGCACCATGTTGTTTTCAGGCAGAGTTTTTCTCCGGGCAAAGAAAACATTACCGGAACAATAGATGTATCCCATCTCAACTCAGGTATCCTGCAGATTACAGTTTTTAATAAAGACAATATTCCCTTATCCGAACGACTCACCTTTGTAGATAATGGGGAGTATCTTCAAAAAGCTGAACTGATAACAGACACAATTAATTTTTCAGAAAAAGGCAAAAACACTTTCCATGTTTCTTTGAAAGACACGGTGCTTGGGTTCTTTTCTGTTGCAGTAACTGATCCTGAGTACAATCTTCATTCAACACGGCAACAAAACATTATATCAACCCTGCTGTTAACTGCGGACCTCAAAGGATATATTCATAATCCGGCTTATTATTTTTCTGGCAACAATGACTCTGTACAAAATTCACTGGACCTGGTGATGATGGTCAATGGCTGGCGGAGGTTCCGGTGGATCAATCTTTTAAATAATAAACTTCCTGCCGCTGTTTATAAAAACCCCGGCTATATTATAATTGATGGGCACTTATATTTAAAGGGTACTAAAAAACCATTTGCTGATAAACCCTTTGTCATTTTTGTTTATAGCCCGGATTCATCCCGGATAATACGGATGTTGTCTACCGATAACCAGGGTTATTTCAGCGTTGATTCTCTTTTGTTTTTTGACAGATCCCGCCTGCTTTTTAAGGATATCAGGGGTAAAAAAAGCGACCTGTTACAGGTGAAGCTTTCCAATGATTCACTGGCAAGAAAAATTCTGCTTCCAGTACTAAATGAACAAAATTTTGAAGAAAACTTTTTTCCGGAGGAAAGCAGGAAAAAAAAATTGGCATTTGATTATGCTGCTATTTTAAAAGCAGAAGGAACATTATTGGCTGGTATAACTGTAAAGGCTAAAAAGAAAAATCCGTTACAGGAACTGGAAGAAAAATATGCCAGCGGTCTTTTCAGTGGGTTTTCAGAACGTACGATTGACCTTGTAAATACCTCTGATATAATAACACAGGAGAACATTATTGAATACCTCTCCTACAAAGTACCCGGCCTGAATGTTTCCAGGGACGGGTTGGATTATTATATCTATTACCGTCAAATAGCTTCACTCAGTTCTATGGGGTTGATTCCTATGACACTTTATCTGGATGAAATAGAAACTGATGCCAGTTTTGTTTCCTCCATCCCTGCAAGTCAGGTGGCTATGGTGAAAGTGTACAACAGTTTCGTTGGTACAGTCGGAAATGGTGCAGGCGGTGTACTGGCTATTTATACCAAAAAAGGTACTGACCTGGATAATGCTGCTTCAATAACCGACATGGTCAGGTACCAGGGTTATTCCGTCATCAAAGAATTTTATTCACCTGATTATGCTGTTGACACGGTGGCACTAAAAAAACAGGATAACCGCATCACCTTATTATGGACACCACAGATTATTGTTAGCAGTGTTAATGGAAATATTCCGGTTACATTTTATAATAATGACCGGACAAAAGAATTTAAGATTGTAGTGGAAGGAATGACGATTGATGGTAAAATGCTCATGATAGAAAAAACTTTCAGCCGCAAAGGCTTTTAAAACGAAAAGCCCCGGAGTTCTTACGGGAACAGCGGGGCTTCAGGTTTTTCAACCGGTGAAAACTATTTGGCAGGAAAGCCCCCACTGGCTTTCACTTCATTCATTTGTTGTGTATGGCGGTTGCTGTGTGCAGACATAAACAGCAGGAACTGGTAGCAGTCAATATATCCAAATGGCAACTGCACCACATGGTTTCTCAAATCTTCTGTTGAGTTTTTCAGGTATTTAATATGCTCTCCCCGGCTTTTCTTAAAATCTTCGAGGGCTGCTTCCAGGGTAGTAAAGCCAGTGTTTTTAGGTTGTATCGGTTCAGGTGCCTGGGCCTTATTGGTTCTGTCCTGTATCATTTTTACAAGCTGTTCATCCGTTACTTTTATTTCAGAACGTTTTTCGGGATTGGCAGGTCCTTTCATGGTGCCCTCAAACATAGCCCAGAGTAATTTTTCTGCACCGGCTATATGATAAAGGCATTCTTTCACCGACCATTTTTCCGGTGCCGCCTTATAATTGAGTTGTGCTTCGGATAAACCTTTTGTAGCGTTAACAGCATCATCCCTGGTATCTTTCAATAGACCAATGCCAAACTTTCTTTCCTTTTTAGAAATGGAGTTGTCATTGATGGTGCCTGCCAAACCAGTAATAACAAGCAATGTAAGCAGGGAACGACCCATCGTTCTTTTAATCATAGTAAGCCTTTTATTAAATAGTTAATTGGATAAAGGAAGCTATCCATGGGGTGGAAAAGAAAGTATAAGTTACAAAAGTTTTTGAAACGGCCAAGAATGATTTTGGCACATTCAGGGATTTAATTGGGCTATCATCTCTAACAGACCGGGTTTTACCTTCTCATTGTATCTTTAGCCTATGAAAATCAACGACATCATTTCCTTTCTTGAGTCAACAGCACATCCATCCTTACAGGAACACTATGATAATGCCGGATTAATAACCGGCGATGCCGGATGGGAGTGCAACGGCATCATTTGTTCATTAGATGCAACAGAAGATGTGGTAAATGACGCCATTGCAAAAAAATGTAACCTCATAGTTGCGCATCATCCCATCATCTTTGGCGGATTAAAAAAAATTAACGGGAAAAACTATATTGAGAAAGCAGTTATCGCCGCTATAAAAAACGATATTGCTATTTATGCAATTCATACCAACCTGGATAACGTACTGCATGGAGTAAATGGCAGAATGGCGGAAATGCTGGGGTTAAAAAATGTTTCTATCCTTGCTCAAAAAGAGAATACACTAAAAAAGGTTTTCACTTTTGCACCTGTAGATAAAGCAGAACAGGTTCGCAATGCCATCTTCATGGCCGGGGGTGGACATATAGGAAATTACAGCGAAGTGAGTTTTAATGCAGAAGGCACCGGTATTTTCAAAGCTGGTGAAGGTGCCAACCCCTATGTGGGACAAGTAGGTAAGCTATACCAGGAAAAGGAAATAAAAATTGAAGTCATTATCCCTGCTTTTTTGGAAAGCAAAATTGCAGCGGCCATGATAGCCGCCCATCCTTATGAGGAGGTGGCGTATGATGTGGTTTCTTTGACCAATACCAACCAGCAAGTCGGTTCTGGAGTAATCGGAGAGTTGCCGGATGCGATTGATGAAAAGCAATTATTGACCCAATTGAAACAGGTTTTCAAGGTTCCTGTGGTGCGGCATACGGTTTTACTCAGCAAACCCATAAAAAAAGTTGCCGTTTGTGGCGGGGCAGGGAGTTTCCTGATTTCCAAAGCCTTAGCTTCGGGAGCTGATGTTTTTATCACTGCCGATATTAAATATCATGAGGTCTTCGATGCTAATAGCCGGATGCTGATTGCCGATATTGGTCATTATGAAAGCGAACAGTTCACAATCAACCTGCTGCAAGAAATTTTAGAGCAAAAATTCCCTACCTTTGCCGTCCTTAAAACAGAGGTTAAAACCAACCCGGTCAACTACTTTTTGTGAAAATTGAAACGAATACCGGGAGTTAGTAAACCTCTAACTTCTAAAGTCAAACCTGAAACTCTACTATGGCACATGTAAAAGAATTTTCCGTTGAAGAAAAACTGACCTCACTCGTTACCCTTCAGAAAATCGAGAGTAAGCTGGATGAAATCCATATCCTGAAAGGGGAACTTCCGATGGAAGTAGCCGACCTGGAAGATGAAATTACAGGCTTGCATGCCCGCCAGACCCGTATTGAAGAAGAAATTAACGGCGTAACAGAATTCATCGAGCAGCGTAAGGAAGCCATCAAAGAAGCTGAGGCATTGATTAAAAAATATGACAAGCAAAGCAGCAATGTAAAAAACAACCGGGAGTTTGAAGCTATCAACAAGGAAACAGAGATGCAGCAACTGGAAGTGAAGCTGGCTGAAAAGCATATTAAAGATGCTACAGAAGAAATTGCTGAGAAAGCAGTGGCATTGGAAAAAGCAAAAAAGAATGTAGCGGTGAAAGAAGGCGTACTGTCTACTAAAAAAGGCGAATTGGAAAAAATTATTACCGCCAACGAAAAAGAAGAAAAACATTTTAATAAACTGGCTGCTGAAGCAAAGACACATGTTGATGTCCGCCTGTTAGCCAGTTATGAAAAAATCCGCAAAAGCTACCGCAATGGCCTCGCAGTAGTTTCAGTAGAAAGAGATGCCTGTGGCGGTTGCTTTAACGCTATTCCCCCGCAAAAGCAAAGCGAAATCAAACAGCACAAAAAAATTATGATTTGCGAAAACTGCGGCCGCATCCTTACCGATGAAGAACTGCACAGTGCAGTAGTGTTGAAATAAATTATTTCTTCTTTATTGTCTATCCCGCCCCGATGCATCGGGGTGGGTTTTTATTTGCCCTGTTTGTAATTGATAAGGCTGGTCTTTCTCCCGTTTCTATTCTGGTGGAGGCCAAAATAAAATAAAAGTCATATACACTTTGCCATCACCAGTTAAAAATAATTGGATATGTCTCCCTTCAGAATGTATTCCTCCAATCGCATATTGCCATACTGAATTGTTATCCAATTTAATTTCGTTCTCAAACCACCGCTCAGGCTTGAACATTTTTAATTTTTTCTTTAATTCATTATATAGCGTAAGCGATTCATCTTTTTTGTCTTTTCGCCCTTCCGCGAAAATATATTCAGCATTTGCCATCCCCTTGCTTTTGCCGTAATCCAACGACCAGACCTGTGATCTGATCTGCCCTTCCAGTGTAATATTGGTTTCCCATTCACTTGTCGAATTAACAGTACTGGCACCCCTTATCGAGCCATCTTTCAGTCCATATAATATATCCATATATTTTTTGCCTTCGGGGGTATGAAACTCAAACCGAATAAGTACAGCATAGTGACCAGATGTTTGCTTTTCAATAAACAGCCCTACCCCTTTTCTGTAGTAATTTTCTTTGTCTGTAAATCTATATTGTTTGGCCGTTTTATATGTACGGGAATCCAGATCATCTCCTGCCCATTTTAATTTTTCTATCTCGTCGAAATCATTCTCGGTTACATACCAGTTTCCCGGGTTACATTTCTTAAATTCTTTTAATAACTCATTATATTTTTCCACGGCCTTATTCTTTGATTTTGTGGCAAAAAACAGATACTCAACATAGTTTTCATCGGGATGACATCCGGCGCCACTCTGCTGTTCTCCCTCCAGGCATATGCCGGGCTCAACATAATAAATAGAGTCAGTATCTAATAGGAATATAGATCTGTCTGCTAAAGCAATGAAGATCTTTGAAACCGTTTCAGCTGATAAAGGAAGAGTGGATTTACAGAGTAGATTTTTATTCTGTGCTGTCAATAAAATTGAATGGCTGAAAAAAAATGCCAAAACCACTACCCGGTATTTCATTTTTTTGTTTAAACATATGCATTCTGTTTTATTTTTAGAATACCAAATAGTTGGTATTCTCTTTTCTCCGGCTTAATTTGCTTTCATTGCTCCAAAAGTTGTCCATACAGAACTACGCCATCATAGATGAACTGGAAATAGATTTTTCCGGTCAACTCAATGTGATAACCGGGGAGACCGGCGCCGGTAAATCCATTATCGTTGGTGCTTTGGGATTGATACTGGGTGAAAGGGCCGACTCTACAGCCCTGGTGAATAAGGATAAGAAGTGTATAGTGGAAGCTGTGTTCGATGTGAATCATAAGAAAGACATCAGGAAATTTTTGACAGATAATGATTTCGATTCGAATGATGAACTGGTAATTAGAAGAGAAATTGGCGCTAATGGAAAGTCAAGGGCTTTCGTTAATGATACACCCGTTACACTTTCACAGCTCAACGAACTGAGCCGTTTGCTGGTTGACTTGCACCAGCAGTTTGATACACTGGAACTCGGCGAAAGCAATTTTCAGCGGGAAGTATTGGATGCACTGGCGGGGCATGGTACTGTTGTGGATGAATACCAAACCATCTTCCGGCAGTGGCAACAGGTGAAAAGGGAAACGGAAGAACTAAAGGCGAAGAAGCAACAGTTTGATAAAGAAGTTGACTACAATCGTTTCCAATTCACTGAACTCGAAGAAGCAGGGTTCAAAAAAAATGAACTGGAAGAAATTGACGGGGAATTAAAATTGCTCAATAATTCCGAAGGCATCAAGGCCGCACTAAACAAAGTGTATGGCGAACTGAAAGAAAGTGAAACACCGGTGGTGCAGCAGTTAAAGATATTACTGAACCAATTGAACAGCTATGCTGAGCATCATCCTGATCTGCCGGCAGTACTTCAACGGTTGCAATCCGCACAGATAGAAATACAGGATATAGCAGATGATGTGGACCGCATCAGCAGCCATATCAACTATGACCCGGAAAGAATTGAGCAACTGAATGAACGGCTATCGCTTGGGTATAAGTTGCAGAAAAAACATGGCGTCAATTCCACGAATGAATTAATAGCCTTGCAAAAAAATTTGGAAGAAAAACTGCAGGCTGTATTAAATATTGATGAAGCTATCCGGAAAAAAGAAGAGGAGCTTGTAAAAATACATCAGCAGGCATCTCTGCTGGCAAAGAGAATATCGGATAACCGCCGCAAACAAATAAAGCCATTAGAAGAAAAAGTAAATAAGCTGCTGGTGCAGGTAGGTATGCCCAATGCAAAACTGAAAGTAGATATTAAATCATCTGAGTTAGTTATTTCCGGCTGCGATGCAATTGACTTTTTATTTGATGCTAATAAAAGCGGACAATTTCAGCCGGTAAGAAAAGTAGCCAGCGGTGGCGAACTTAGCCGGCTCATGCTTTGCATCAAATCATTGGTGGCACAATCTATTGATTTACCTACACTGATATTTGATGAAATAGATACTGGCATTTCCGGCGAAGCAGCAAGACAAGTAGGCCTGATTCTTAAAAACCTCGCTGCCAAACGACAGGTGATTTGCATTACCCATCAGCCACAAATAGCTGGTAAAGCTGATGCACATTTCTTTGTCTATAAAGAAATAGTAAAAGATGCAGTAAAAACAAATATCCGCCAGTTAACTACAGAAGAAAGAATAACCACCATCGCCAAAATGCTCAGCGGTGAAAAGCCAACTGCTGCCGCCATAGAAAATGCCAGGGAAATGGTGATGAATTAATTTTTCCCATCCGATCAAACGAATTTTTTAAATAAGTTATCAATTCAAAAAATAGCAAAAAAAATTGAACATTCAGTACTGTATTTTTCGTGTTAAATTGGTGTAATTTCATGGCCAACAGTATTTCTCTCACTACTTCTCTACTTCGTACAAATCCGTTTTCATCGTAGTCCTCCAAACCGGCGATGATACAACTCCTCCGGAAATACACTGTAAATGAATTTCCTGCACAGTTGTTGTGATACAGTTAACACAACTGAACGAATCCGTAACCCTAAAAATCCGAACACATGAAAACGCCAGGACCAATTCTCTTAGTATGCCTGCTAACATTGCAACTAACACTTTCGGCACAGGTACAGTGGTATCAAAACCAGGATGCTAATAATCCTCAACCTTCTGCCACTGTCGCCACAACTGTAAAACAGTTTACTTCCAGCACTTTCATTGCCTGCTATCTGTGGAATACAGAGAATGAACAGAACACCTGGAAAATTTCCAAAAGCAATACCAGTGGCATAGAATTAAAAACTTTTTTTGCTACTGGCATTTATGCAACAGTGGAATTTAAAGTAGGCCGTAATAATTGTGTCTATGTATTCGAAAGGAGTTTTTCTCCCGAATATACACCGCAGTATATTGTTTATAAACTGGATGCTAACCTGAATATAACCGCACAGAAAAATATCGGGTTTCCCAATGGATTCATTATCAATAATGTCAATGCTTTTGAGTTAGACGATTTGAGTAATGTCTATTTTGCCGGCGACGGACAATATCCCAACGCAACTGGCGGTGTCAGTTCCGCTTCTTTTGTTCTTAAAACTAATAAGCAACTGGTGAACCACTGGAGCAGAATGGACTCCACGGAGACTTCCTATACCCAACTGTTGATTGACCACTGGGGCAGGGTGCTGGTAACAGAAGACTATTATGCTTCTTTTCCACTCGTACGCATTAAAAGATTTGCCTTCAACGGGCAATCGCTGAATACGTTTAATGTAAATACCGATGCAGGTCGCTACTCTGTCACCACTGCATTGGATAATGATGATAATATATTGATGTATGGCAGCAAAACGGTGAACGAAACATCACAGGCTATGTACCTGAAAAGGATTTCCCGTATCTCTGGTAATGTGGTGTACAGCAAAACACATTTTACGGCAACATCATTTCAACTCAACGATTTTAAAACTGACCGCTATGGAAATATATTTACGTTGGTAACACAATACAATGGCCCCGGCAACCAGAAATGCAAAATCAGCCGTATCAATCTTTCCAACGGCACTATTACCTGGAACCGCACTCTGAACTATGCCGACGACAGTTGCAACCTGACCCGGTTAGTGATGAATGATAACGACCGCTTCTATGCAGTGGGAGAAAAAAGAAGCTGTACTTATTTTTCCAAAGGCTTTGCCGTAAGAGTAAAAAAGAATGGGGGACAATTAGATGGCAATTTTCCGGCACCCGACAGTGTCGCTTTTCAGCGTTCCCACTGGCTGGCAGATGGTATTACAGATAACAACAATCGTTTAATTGCTATCGGCTGCACTACCGACTTTGATACCACTACTTACAGCAGCAGTTATTTTCGTTCGTTTGCAATGCAGTTTGGCACCAGCAATTGCTATGGCAGGGGAGGAGAGGAAGAAGATGAAACGATAACCAAAGCCGCCACAGAAGAAGCAGACAAGGTGGAACTTACAACCCACTTAGTTATTTATCCCAACCCGGTACAAAACCAATTGACAGTTTCCAATATAAACCTGGAAGAATACGACAAGGTCGCAATATATAATATGCAGGGAGTACAGTTGCAACAGCAAACTGCAACTACTACGATGGCTCGTATGGACATCAGTCAGCTGCCCGATGGAGTATATCTGCTGGTACTTCGGTCATCGGTTTCCTTAAAAGAAAAGAGCATCAAGTTTGTAGTACGGAAATAAAAAGACTGGTTTTTCTATATTGAAAAAAGAGCCGGAAGGCTCTTTTTTAGTAGGAATACCTCAAAAGGGAAATTGTATTATTGAATCTTATTTTCTTTCAAAAATTCTTTTATAAAATACCGGCACATACCGGCATACAAACTGGCATCTTTTCCAAATTCCATCAGATCATCTAATTCCTGGTTGAAAATTTGTTTTTGCATTGAGGAGCTATCATTATTTAAACGTTCCAGTTCTCTTTTTACCCGTACCATCTGTTTGAATAAAAGAATCAATTGCTTTTTTCTTTCCTGTACCAGCAATGGCCTTTGAAGTGCATATACAGCAATAGACCTTTCTCCCTTAGGAGATAAATGAAGTATAACACCCTCCTGGTTCTCATAGGCAAGGTGGTCTGCCGGATTTTCTTTACATGGATTAATCAAAAGTCTCGCCTGTTCTTCATTGTCAATGGCATCACCGGGTTTTAAGCGTTTGGATTCATCGGTGAGGGGAAACTGATCCAGTTTGCCATAACCTTCCAGTTTGTCATCACCATATAATATATGTTGTCTTCTCTGGTTGCAATGCTGGCAGGACAATAACAGGTTATCCCAGTCATTTGCCAACCAGTAATACCCCGGATTTTGCGGATTCTTTTCTTTTACCCTTCCTTTTGGCCGAAAATGTTCCACATCGCCATCATAAACAGCACCATAACTGGTTTCGCAATAGGCACATTTTAAGAATACATTTTTAAGTGCATCTTTCAATTGGGTGTCATTGTACGTTGCGAATTTGAAGGCTTCCGCAACACCATTTTCATAATGTGCTATAGCTTTATCAGTTTCCTTGCACCATTTACCGACGGGGTCTGTTAACCATGCAGGGGCGGCTGGTTTTTCAATATGTATCATAACCAGCTTACATTTTTTTTGGTTAATAAATCTTTTACTTCAGTAATAGTTTCCTGTTTCAATTCTTCTTTTGTCTTAAAGCCTTCTTCTCTTATTTTTTGGGCATAAGTTTCATTAAACATTTCATACATCGCCTGTAATTGAGGCGTACTTCCCAACAGCTCCTTTTTGGAAAGCGTAGAAGAAAATTCCTTAATCTTAATTTTCTCTTCTTCTGTTCTCTCCGTTTCTTTTTTGCTTAAAAGAGAATAATATTCTTCGTAGGTTTTTTCAGTTTCATCATCATAAATATTAACAAGACCAAACAGATCCGATGTTAATAATTGATCAATGCGAAGGAGGCTGTGGTCAGGTAAAAATTTACTATCCAGGGATCTGATTTTATTTTGCTGATCCCTTACCAGTACTGCCACTTCCCCATGCGACAATCCCCGTAGGCATAACGGCTCATGCGAGGTAACAATAAACTGTAATTTGGGAAATGCTTTCCGGAGAGCATTCACAATTTTCATCCTCCATCTTGGGTGCAAATGATTGCCCAGTTCATCAATAAGGACTATTCCCTGGGAGTTATGATAGTTTGCACTATCTGTTGAAAGAGTTTGCATCATATCAGATGCAAGAGCTACAATGCCCTTGTAACCATCACTATTATTATCTAATTCATGATCATCACCATACTGATGAATCGAAATCTCATTTTCATTAATCCACACCCTGTCATCTTTTCGTAATGCCAGTAAATCAAATAATGCAGGGGCTACTCTGTCTTTGAACTCGACAGGGCTAACCTTTTTTAACCAGGTATTGGGATCATTGAGTGCCACACTGTAGTCAAAAAGATTTCGGATGTTCAGGTACGGTTCTTTTTTTCTATCAGGAAGAATCTTGCCTTTTGGTAAAAGCCTGGTAGACCCGTAGGCTAATACAAAACCAGGAGCTTCTTCCAGATCAGTTTTAAAACCAGTCGCATCAAAATGCAATTCTACCGGCTTGTCATGCTCAAAGCTTTGTATTACTACCTTGCCTTTGTCAGCTCCTTTTCTTAAATAATCGGTAACATCAAGGTTTAGTTTTTTTATTTGCTTTTTTCCGGCCAATGCCAGTGCAATTGCCTGGAGTATCGAACTTTTGCCTATTCCGTTATCGCCAAGTAATAAAAGCCAGGATTCCCTGCTTTCTTTTTCATTTACCGGTAATAAATTCAGGTTTATTTTTTCTATGGATTTAAAATTTTCTATATCCACAGATTTAATAGAAAATCTTTTGATAGTTGATAATTGGTGTTCTGCTTTGCTGATTTCAGCCGCCTCACTTGTCTCAACAATTTTTTTATGTCGTCGCTTAGTGTTCGATTCATCATTATGAAATTGTTTTGCTTCCTCCCATAGAGATGCATTTTCTTCATACCATGTATCAAAAGTAGTTCTTAACATGGCGGCATACTCCTGCGGTGGATGATCGGAGAATAATTCCTTTATATATGCCACAAGGTCGGAGGTAATATGACCTGAAATGTCTGATGTATCACTAAGTGTCATCAGTCTGGTCAGTAAAATTGTAGAAGTATTTAACCTGGTTTCAACTAAGTCTTTCCGGTTCAGCCCCAGAAGTTCTATGCTCACCTTTCCTTTTTTTGATACTTCTATTACTGTTCCATCTTTTAGAAACTCTAAATGCTCCTGGGGATTTTCGAGACTGGGGTCTATCAGTAATGCATTTTCTTTTAACAGTTCTGCACCTGTCGCACCAATTGCTGCCCTGTTATTTTCATCTTCCACAGGAAAATAGTCTCTTTTATATTTTTGATTACATATTTGGCAGGTAATAAGCAGATTGTCCCATTCATAAGCCAGCCACCAATAATGCATAGGTGCATATTCCTTGTCAATTCCCCTTGCGCCGGATTTGGGCCTGAAATTTTCAACATCTCCATAGCTGATAACGCCTAACCTTGATTCGCAATAAGCACACTTGTTAGTACACATTTTCATCAGCTCATTTTTAACCTCACCTAATAAGGAAACTTCAAAACGAAATCTTTCCTGCCTTTGGGCATTATGAAAACTCCGCACAAGTTTCTCTTTAGCGGCTATAACTTTTTCACTTTGAAGAAATGCAGGGGCAGAGCCCCTTGGTATATGTATCATAACAGTATTATAATTATTATCAGCTACCGGATATGTTTACTTTATTTGGTGTTTAATCTGTTTTTCAAAAACCTCACCGGGTTCTCCCTTGCTATCACATCAAAATCTTCTGTTGATAATCCCCCCATCATATCCGCCAGCATATTTTTATCGCTTTTATGATTACGGACTACATAGAAGTCGGTTCCGTATAAAACTTTTTTCCGCAGACAGGGATTTTGCAACGTTTGTTTCAATAAAGGGAGAATCTCCGCATCGGCATGCAGGATGTAGCTGATGTCAGCATACACATTATCATGCTGCAGCATCATACTGCTGATGAGGGAATACCAGTCGGTGTATTTCCAGAGTTGCTCCGGCTTTCCCCATGACCGTTCATTTGTTGACTCTCCTTTCTTGAGCTGAAAAAGAAAATCAATACCGAAATCAGGCCGCCCTGTCACCTGGGCACTATGATTGAACCGGTCCTTTTCAAAATAATTGAACCACTCATCACCACCGCCGTAATGGCCCAAACATATCTTCAGGTCTTTCAGCCAGGTGGTAACAGTAGCCGGGGTAGCACCTTCGGCTTTTGTATATCCAAAGATGGCTATCAAGTTCTTCTTTACTGCATCATCGGCTTCGGTGTAAGCAATCTCAAAGGCTTTTATAAAAAATTCTTTTTTTAGCAGACAAAGAAAATTCATCGGGTGGGTAAAGTTGGCGCAGAATTCATCGTTCTTCGTTTGTGGCAGCAGTAGCTTTGTAAAGTCATCCTCAGTTGCATCCCTGCCTGTAACAGGTTGTATCAGTTCCTGAAAAATCGGGTGATAATCCCAGGCCCTTTCTTTTTTGCCACGGAAATACATGGGCCCCCGTACACAATGGGTGAGTATGGGCAGTCCTTCCTGCTCAGCATATTTCCATAGCGGAAGCAGTAATGGGTGAAAAGGGTAATAACCTAAAGCCGGGTAAATTTTGAATCCGCTGAATTTGGCAAAGCCCAGCTCTTTACCTTCTTCACTTTTTACAATATGTCCTTCGATATAGTCTTTGATAAAACATTTTTGAAGAACTACTTTTCCGCTTTCTACTGTGTAATTAAAATATTCCTTTCCTTCTTTTTCAATCCTGCGGGGATCTACAAATACAAAGGGGTAGATGTTTTCTCTGCCGGCTTTTATTTCGGCCAGCTCTTGCATTTGTTCCTTATAAGTTTTGGTTGGTAAACCGGCATCCATAAACTCCATATCCATGGGCAGAATGACAAAGCCGGTACCATCAGCATATTGACCTTCCAGATCGCTTAATGTTCTGCTCTGTTTGGTATGAAAAGTAAAACGGCCGATCGTCAGGTATCGTTCGAACAGTTCTTTGGTTTTTTTGCCCGGTATTTTACGGAGTATAGAGAAGGCCATCTTTGCAAAAGCCCACAGCAGGTTGCGGCCTGATTTGTAAAAGAAAAGTACTGAGGAAATGATAATAGCTTGTAGCCAAATCTTCTTTATATCCAACAGTAGGTATATCCTGCCAAAGAAATCATGCACTTTTTGCAGTAGCCTTATTGGCCAGCCCGGTTTTTCCGGCATAGAATATATCCAGTGGCAAAGGATATCAATTGATTGCACGGTCAGGTATAAACCAATGATTGTATATACACTATAGAGGATAATTCTTTTTCTGAACTTTCTGGCAGACTCAAATTTTTTCCGGGCTTTAAGGTTACCTGCACCGCCAAATGTTTCCTTCCCCGATTTTTTGTAACGCTTCCGGAAATAAAAAAATACCCACTTGAAATTAATCAGGTAATAGAGCGGCCACTTCACAATGGATTTAGCCAGCAACGGTGCCACATGATCTCCCGTAAAAATGTGAGTATGGCAGTTAATGACAGGAGGTTTTTGTTTCATCTCCTCCTTGCAGTTCTTATTTGTATCCTGATCCATATAAAAAAGATAAGCTGATTTTATTTACCATTGCTTTTTATACCACCCTGCACACATTTTCAAACACATCCGATTATTTAGGCGGTTTAAGGCCGCTGCTTCTCACATTTACCAGTTTATTGAGCAGATCAAACCAGAAAGGGGCACCCATGGATATGCAGCCGGCACCAATAAGCAAACCGATAATTGCTAAAAAGATACTGTTGAAATTATTCTTCCTGTTTTTACAATCTATCACTTCTTTCCAGGCAGCTTTGTTCCATCCTAATGGTAAGCCTGCCGTTTTTAAACTGTCCGTAAGCGATTTGATGGCACTGATATTTTTGCCGGTATATGTTTTTGCCAGGGCCGCCATCACAGTATCTCTCTCCACCTCAATAGCTTTTACGGCACCGGCATTCGCCGAATCTGTTTTTTTAACGGAGTCTATTCTTTTAGTGAAGTCAGCTATTTTAGCGGCATACTCACTTTCAAAGGTTTTGGTATAATACTGTGTGATGGGCTGGGAATTATCCACTACACTCTGCGCCATCGTTACCATAGCAGTACGCAACTCGCCGTTCTTATAGATTGTTTTTGCCAGTTTGATAACGTTGATATTAAAGATAAGGGCGACAGCTATTGCAATAAGCCTCACGGTTAATACCGTATGCGACTTGTACCAACCTGTTACCCGCTGCATATAATTATTGAACCAGGTTTCTATTTTATACTGAAGTTCCTTCACCGTGTCAGAAGTGGCAGCCAGGGTTTTTAATACTTCATAGAGATTTCCATTGCTGGCAGAAAAAGTTTGAAGGCCAGCCTTGAAATCTTCAAATAATTTATTCTGCTTTACACTGGCAGGTGCCTGTTTAGCTACCAGGTCCATTACCGCAAGGGCAAAATTGGCCGCTGGTATATAATTGGGCCGTCGTTTTAAATCTTTTTGCAGGCTTGCTATCTGTACATGTTTGTAAAATTCATTGGTGCCAGTTGTGTTGGTAGTGTCTATTGCTTTGTTCAGAGCCATCCGGCCTTCCAGCATGTTTTTATTGTCGTCGAAGAGTTGCGACATAGCCTTCCATAGCATTTTGCTGCGGTATTTCATGTTTACAGCTATCAGCTCCTGTATGATGTAGGTAATGGTGCTGAAAATAAAAAAGATAAGGATCAGTGAAATACCGGTTTCGATGATAGCATTCATAAAAAAAATTTAGAGGTTTGTTATTTGTTAAACGGGGTGTTCAGTGCATTTTCACCGAAACCCCAATTAAACCCAAACAAGGTTACCAGGTTATTAATTTCAGTAAAATCTTTTCCGAACGTACCAAGTAATAAAAAATCTTTCCCGATTTTATATTGAATAATACCAACCGTCCGGCTTGTATTCATGCCTTTATTCTTATTATCCATTCTTTTGATAGATTCAATGGAGAAACTGAACTTATCAAATTCGAACTCAATCCTCCCCCCAAGGTCTATCATATTCTTCTTAGTGAATATTTTAAAATCATTAGTGGCATTTTCCTTTAATAGCCGAAACAGGAAGTAAGCATTGATATAGTTTTTGCATTCAATCAGGTTGCTGATATCTTCTTTAACTTTTTTTGCTGATACAAGTGGCTGGTTATAGGCAAGTGTTACCCATCCACCGCTCCGGTATGATTTGCTGTTGCTGACACTGTTATTTCCAAAAGCTGTAGAAGAGGCAACTGCAATATCCGCTGAGAAAACGGGCCTTATCATAAGGTAGTCCATAAAATTTTTCCGGGTAGCCTTCAAAACGGAGTCTTTTGATTTTGTAATCTCTTCACCCATACATTTTATCCGCTCTATGCCGCTCAAATCCTTGCATTTTTTTCTTGCTTCTGATTGCACTTTTTGAAGCGCAGCGTTTACCGATAGGATGCTTTCAGTAAGTTTAGTAAGGGCATTTTTATTTCTCAGGTTAATGATGTTGGTCCTGAAGGCATAGGCTATATAATTAACATCAACCGGCAGTTTTTTGCTGCTGTCTTTAAATACTGACCCAAAAGAAAGGTTTGTTGAACGAAGCCCATAAAAGATGTTCTGTTTTAGGTTAAAAATCTTTTTCACCGGGGCATTATCTTCTTCTGAAAAGGATACTTCGTTAAGGGAGACGGTATCAACTATCAGTCCGTGATATTTATAAATATCCATGTTTGGATGTTTAAAAAACCAATAGGGCGAAAATTCAAAAGCAAAATTTTTTGGGATACCTCCGGCCTTGGCAACAGTTGCAACAAAACTTGTTGTAAATGCTTTAACTGTTCCCGGAGATTCAATAGTCTTTGGTGCAAAGTCCAGGAGACTGAAGGCGGGAGAAACAGGCACCTTCAAGTCCGCTAACGCAGTAGTTTTCTGTCCAGCGGCATTTAAGGATAACAAGCCCAGGAAAGAATATAGTATAATACGGTTCTTCATCATATGCGTATAAATTAAGCGATCATTTTTATTTCCTTTGCTGCTACAATTAATTTTTTATCATTGAATTGCAATTTTTCACCGGGTCCTATATCAAATGACTGTTCTCCATCGGGGCCACCAAAAAGTGTAACACGAACAAACAGATTTTCAAAAGCCTGGTCCAGTTGATTTTTGGGTACACCATCCAGTAGAATGGCCAGATCGGCAATAATCGTCGTATTGATCAGTTCACCAGATACGCCAAGCTTTCTTTTGTTGATATTGCCATTATCTTCAGGCTTTGATTTTAGTATTTCTCCAACGGCACCTTTTTCAGACACTATTGTGGAAGCATTGCCAATAGTTCCCACTTTTACTTTTATTTTAATTTCGGTGTTATCTTTTTTTAACCGGTAGGTATTCTCCATGGGTTTATTGTTGAAGGGTTAAGAATAATAGTAAGCGTCGCAGCTTTATTTTCGTTTAAAAAGCTATAACAAAACTGTAATATGAATTTAGTAATTCAATTGCTTGTTTTACTGGTTCCTATACGTTGTTTTCACCCTGGCAGGAAATACGTTTTCAGAGAAAGAGGAAAAGAGATGGAAAGGTGCAACAGATAATTGAAAAAAACAATACCACTTTCGGGGTATTTACAATACTTGATGGAGGCAGTATAAAACTAGGCTTTTAAAAAGGCGAAGAGAATGAAAGTAAGGTATGAATTAGGGGTTGTTTAATGGAAACAAAGCGGATAGAGCTTTTGCTTGAATTTTATTATAATTACATAGCGGTTTTGTTTGTGAAGAAGAAATGCCAAAAAAGGGTTCCTGATGGTATGAGCCTTACCTATTATGTGATTGTGGATTTTTTGCCTTCAATTATCAATACTTCATAAGGTGTAGCATCGTTTTTAATTTTTTCCAGTGTTTCTTTTTGCTGGAGGCTGCTGTTTTGTTCAAAGTAGATACGTACAGCTTTTTTAGATCGGCTAATTCCAATTCCATGAATTCCTTCTTTACCCAAATATTTACTGCTAATCAATTTTTTAATAGTAGCAAGAGAATCAATCATAAATAATATGTTTACAAAAGCTCGATTTGTAACTCTGACAAAACATCGGCGATGTGATTGGCATAGCCGTAACTTCCCTCCTGTGGGCCAGCAAAATACAGGCCAACAGCTTTCGAACTAGATTGTTCAACTACTAAAGAACCACTGTCTCCTCCCAATCCGATTGCTGCATGAGGAGCAATTTTCTCTATTCGCATCTGATCCTGAAATAAAGATACAATATTTGGATCATTATGATTCATCCCTAATAACGCATCAATTGATTAGTCTGTTATACTTCATAGAGTAAGCCCTGTTGTACGTCAATGTTTGTGAATTATCAT
>JANNCC010000352.1:0-6707 GCA_031386125.1 Chitinophagaceae bacterium | reverse complement strand
CTTCGCATACAATAAAGAAGTCAGCTACGGCCTCATTTATTTTCTTCAGGTCAAGAGAGATAATATTCTCTCCTTTTTTTTCCTGAATAGCGGCAATAATGGTTTTGATGATTTTTGAGTTCTTCGTTAACCGTGCTGCACTTTTTTTGCGGGTGGTTAGGGATGCCAGTTGTTCCAAATAATGAAGTTGTTTTTCGTTTATTGTTTGTTGTTTTTGGTAGAGTTCTGCTTTTTCGAAGGTTATCAACGATAAACTGTAAACCCTAAACCATAAACACTGTTACTTTGTCAAAAATAGCAATTAATTGCCACAACCTTCCACCACAAAACCCCTGGGCTTACCATTCATTGAACTGCAATCGGTTGACAGTACCAACAACTATGCCCGGCGCCAGATATATGCGGCCAGCCTGCCGGACAGGCAGGGTTTGACACAGCATGGTATGGCTATTTTTGCTCATGAGCAGCTGGCTGGAAAAGGGCAGCGGAGCAAGGTTTGGGCTTCTGAAAAAGGGTGTAATATAATACTGAGTTTGTTGGTAAACCCCCGACCCTTGCAGCTTGCACAGCAATTTCAGCTAAGTGCTTGTGTGGCAGTAGGCCTACAGGAATTTTTTATGAAATATGCCGGGGACGACACCAAAATAAAATGGCCCAACGATTTATACTGGCAGGACAGAAAGGCAGGAGGAGTGTTGATTGAGTCGGTAGTACATAGCCGGGAGCCCGGAGCTGGAAATCGGGAGTGGACATCAATTGTCGGCATTGGTATTAATATTAACCAAACCACTTTTCATCCAGAAATAAGAAACCCGGTTTCGCTGAAACAAATAACCGGGAAAGATTTTTCCGCTGTAGAACTGGCCAAGGAGCTTTGCCTTGTTTTAAATAAGCGATTTAATGAATTGATTGAAGTCGGGTTTGAAAATATTTACAGCATTTACCTTGCCTATTTGTACAAAAGAAAAGAAACCGTAAAGTTGAAAAAGGGGAACAAGGTTTTTGAAGCAGTGATAGAAGGTGTTTCACCAACAGGAAAATTAATTACCCAACATGCTATCAGGGAGGAGTTTGATTTTGGGGAAGTGGAATGGGTGATTAAATAATTTCCATTCTTTTCATTAAAGAATCATCTCTCTCACTTTCTCTGGCTTTCACTTCAAATTTATTATTATAGTAGCCATTCTTCATCCAGTCAAAAAGATATTTGGCAAGAAAGCCGGCAAACCCGTTTTGCTTGTATTGCTCCACATGTTTCAGTTCATGACAAACCCATTCGCTATTGCTTAGAAACGCTGAACGGCTTGTATTGTACAAGTGAATGGTACTACCAAAAACAATTGCCGCTTTATCCGCTTTCATTTTTGCCGCCGCCATTTTAGCCAGCCAGGAGTTTTCTTTTATCCGCACTTTCATACAGCTATGACTTCTGTTAACCCTTTTCCGTTGCAAAACAAAAAAGCTTTTCTCCCTGAAGATTCCAGCTGTTTCCCATTCACCACTCGCTATTCACTATTGCCCTTTCTTTTCTCTCTCCACAATGTAAAGTTTCTTGAAATAGTAAAGCACCAGCGAAACTGACCCTTGCTCCACGATGTTATAGTTCGGGGAATAAAACGGTTCTCCAGTATCTCAGTAGTGTTAGCAAAATTGAGTCGGAAGGTGTGCCCGGAAGTAATGAATTCAAACCCTACTCCCAGCGGATCGGAGAATTTGATATTGTCATTCACCTTAAAAGAATCCGCCACTGCCTCTTCGCGGAACGGATGGAAATAATCCAGCAAAAGGTTCAGCCTGTTCTCCACCAATGGTATTTTGATGGCACCCCCTAATGCAAACATACTTTTCTGATCGTATGAGATAGCATAGCCACGGGTAAGGAAAGTTGGGTTTAATTGCAGACTTATTTTTCCAACTTTCCGGGCAATGATCAGTTGTAATATATTACTGACCCGGTCAGAGAAGCCTTCATAGCTGTTATCCTGGTTAGGAAACTGATTGGCATTATTGGTAGCTATGGCGGCATTTACATATAACGCAACAGATATTGGATGCGAGGGATCATTTTCCATTTGCTCCAGTAGTTTGTATTTCAACCCCAGTTCAATGGCCCGTTGTTGCAAGCCGGCTCCTTTTGTCCGGGCAACAATTGCGTCAAGATGTTTGCCGAGCCCAATCTGGAAGGCTATTCTAACATCAGTTGAATTATCAAGTCCAAAAAAATTTTTGATGCCGCCGGCCTTCCCACCTATGTCGCCAAAATTGTGCGATACTTTAAATGCCATCTTGCCTTTTCCCACTGTTTCCGGCGTATTGGCATTTATGGCTTTTTCCGAACTGAAAATCTGTACAGGTTTTTTTTCTTTATTGTCTTGTGCCAACAACGGCAGTGAACAAAGTAAACTTGCAGCTACTACTATTTTTTTCATGTTATTGATTTAGTTATCAGGGAATAATCGTTTACTGGTCTTGACAGGTTGCCTGTAATCATCCGATAAAATAAACTAAAACATTGACAATTGGCAAGCAAAGACTTTGCACAGATGGGTATAACAATTATTTCAACGCAGCGATTATCTCTGCAGCATGGGCTTTATTCTTTGGCCTGAGAAAAATTTTACGAATAATCCCTTTTTCATCTATTACAAAAGTAGTCCGTAACACTCCCATGTACTTGTTACCAAACATTTGTTTCTGGCCCCATACACCATATTTCTCCAGTATGGCATGTGCTGTATCAGCAATCAGTGTAAAGGGCAAATTGAATTTTGTTTCGAATTTTTTATGCTTTTTTGTTTCATCGGGGCTTACGCCAATTACTTCAAAACCATTTTTCTTCAGCAACCCATAATTATCCCGCAAGTTGCAGGCCTGTATAGTGCAGGTGGGTGTATCATCTTCGGGGTAAAAGTATAATGCAATTTTTTTTCCTTTATAATCAGCCAGATAAATTTTCTTTCCGTTCTGGTCAGTGCCTGTAAATACAGGGGCTTTATCTCCTTCTTTCAATGTTACCATAATACTCCACCCCAAAAAAGGGCTTTAGTTAATAATAGTTCAAATTTACTTTTTCTTCTTTGTGACCGGTTTTTTAACTGTTGTTGTCTTCTTTGTTCCACTAGATGATTTCTTTTTACTGGTTATCTTCTTAATCACTTTCTTCTTTGGTGGGGGTGGTGTGTAAGGATATCTTTTAAACCACCAGGTTTTTCTGGTTACGTTTCCAACCAGGTCGGTGGCGGTAGCGGTAAGCTGGTGTACACCATACGGGCAACGGTCATCAAATTTATATATCCAGTTGCGGCTTTTATCATTTGTAAACCGAAGCCACTGGCTGTCCAATTCCACCCGGAAATTTTTTACAATACCAAAATTATCAGCCGGACTAAATACAATTCTGCTGGCTGCACTGAGGTCAATAGTATCTCCCTTTCCCAATTCATTTATCTGCGGTGGAGTTACATCTGCCAGCACCTGAAAAGAGCCAAAGTCACCAAACATAGCAGTAAGCCACCCGTTTTGCAACGACACTTTTCTTATGGTACTACCTTTACCGGTTCGCTGCATAATCAGCTTATCTTTCCACTCCTCAGGAATTATTTTAGTGGGTTTAATACTGACAGTAACATCATCATGCGCCGGATACGAAGCATCGTTTACCTGGTGCAGCGCCGTTACCGAATTATAAGAGGCCGAATTGTTGCGGTAATACAATACAGGAACAGTATCATACAAACAATCTTCTGACAACTGCATTTTAAAATCCTCCTTCTCTACCACATTCATTTTGTTGGGTGCAAATTTCAACGAATAGTTTTGATACAAATCTTCCTCTGCAAGACTATCATCATACTGTACAGCAAAATTCAACTGTGATGTGTTGCCGTTGGGGTCTTTTATATCAATACTTATTAAATGCATATTGGTATCTGATAAATTGATTACCCCATCTCCTTTTATTTGTTTGTACACCGGGCAGTGGTCGCCGGGTAATTGTGACAGGTGTTGCAGATAAACCCCGCCATTATAATCAATCCGGTAATCAATATGGGCATTCATGTACACTGTTTCGTTGTAATCAATACTATCCAGTATAAAACTTACTTGTGGCTCATCATCCAGGTAAAGTTTTGCCGAGTATACGCCATTATTACTGCCGCCGCCGCCCATTTTATCGTAAGCCTGAATTGCAAAGCTTATTTTATCCAACCCCATTTTTATCACTGGCTTTTTTGGAATAATATAACCACTGTCCGTGTTTTTTAACGCAAAGAACACAGGAGTTTGTGCATATACCGATTTACTTCTGTCATACATCGCCAGTTTTATTAGTGATGGCGGAAAATTATCCTGCAGAGGAAAATTGAACAGCAGTGGATTTAATCTTTTGTCAGTCTTTGTATCAATTATTTCAAAATGCAGATGTGGTCCTTTGGAGCCGCCGGTGTTACCACTGTACGCAAAAAAAGCCCCTTTTGTCAGCGGAAATTGGTTTTTTTCAAAACTCAATTCCACAGCCCAGCTTTGCTGTTTGTATTGCTGCTCTGTTACGTAGTTTTCCAGCTCTGGGTAAAAATCGTTGAGGTGGGCATATAAAGTAGAAAGTCCGTTGGGGTGGTTAATAATAATATACCGTCCAAAACTTTGGGGACGGATGCCCACTTTGGCAATATATCCTTCGGCGGCAGCGTACACCGGCAAATTTTCTTTGGCATTGGTTCTTACATCAAGCCCCATGTGCCAGTGATTAGGTCGCAGTTCTCCAAAGTTGGCCGACAACTGCATGGGAATGTCAAGAGGATGCCGGAAATAATTTTGCGGATATGAAGGAGGCTGCGCAAGGAGGTACAACGAAAAACCAGTCAGGTACGTCAGTAATAAAATTTTCAACCGCATACGCAAAAATAAGCATCGTAGCCTATACCCCTTATCTGGTGTAGGCTATCCGCTTCATTGTTCGTATCTTTTTGCCTCATTTACAAAAACAATGAGAAAGCTGTTGTGGCTGTTGCCACTTTCTTTTATTCTATCCGCCTGCCCGTTTGAATCAACGGTGCCGCTGTCGCCTGCTCCAACGGAGCCTGTGGATAGCAGCCTGCTTGGTTACTGGTATGGCATCATCAAAGATTTCAGTGATATGTACGGTATTGAAGCATTAGATATCACCAAACAATCGGATTCAGTGTATGCTATCACCCGGTATGGAAAAGCTGTGAAAGGCGACATCATTCTGCCGGATACTGCTTATTTTACCGGCTACACTTCCTATATCGGCGATCAGCGGTTTATGAATATTGAGGGGTCAGTTTTAATTATGACACCACGAAAAAACAAATCACCGGAGTACCGTAAAGAAAAAGTTTATTACCTGTCATCACTGGTAAGGCGTAATGATACACTGGATGTTAAAACGATTACCGAGAGTTTTTCCCCTGTCCGTAAAATTTTTAAAACTCCCGACGAATTAAAAACTCTGGTTACTCAATCCCTTGGGCAGCAAAAAAACATTTTCGACGATCAATATTCTCTCTCTTATCGCAAAATAAGAAAACCGCAGCCGTTGAAATCGTTTTAACTCTTTTTATATGGGCATACTTCTTTTAATGCTTCTTATCATCGGGCTTTGCTCCTATTTTATCTCCAGGGTAGTATATAAAAGCCAGGTGAAAAATAATTATAAGAGCCCTATGGCGGCCACCGTTATTGTGTTTATACTAGTCTTCGCCATTTTATCTGCGGTCATTTTTTTTCTGATTATTAATAATATCATGATTAGCCGGTAGTTTATCTTATCGCTTGTATATTTCTGCCTTGCATCTTTTTTCTGATCAGCCACTCTGCCAGTAATAAATTAGGAACAAACCCCATCCAGGCATCTATCATATATAATGTTGTGGGATCAATTACAAATAAAGTTGATAAAATTAGTTTCCATGTACGTAAAGTAATAGCCGAAAACGTCAAAGCGTAGCTTCTTATCATAAACCTCTTGTGTGCCTTAATATTCCCCTTTCTTATTTCGATAAATGCTTTTAACGTAAACCAAAACCATAAGCTATCTAAAATAATAAAAGCAATTTTAGAAGGCAGGTGGCCATTCGCATAAAAGGCCAGAATCATTCCAGATGGAAAATTGACGAAAAGAACAGCCACAACATAAATCCTTCCCATCAGACGATGTAACCTTTTGTGCTCTTTCAAGATGTAAGTTGAAAACTGGGTAAACCCGGCCAGCAAAGTAAGGATGCTTGAAAATACATGAATATAGAAAGCTGTTCGCCAGACTTTAATATGAATGTATTCCTGCTTTACTGCCAGGAATCCCGTATCAGGTTTTAAAGTAAAATGCTCTGTAATAATCAGTAGCATTAAAAAAGTACCGGCACAGACCACCATGTACAAACCGGTGTCCTTAATGGTATTTTTAAGAATAGTTTTCAACAAAATAGTAGTGTAAAGTTAGAAGTAATAGAACAGCCAGACATGTTTCATTCAGGTGTGTACAGAAGACTATTAAAAATTATCAACGTCCCCCATAATATGTAATATTTTCCCCTCTATTCCCTTAGTTTTGCGCAATTTGTTCACCCACCCCCGCCCCTCCAAGGAGGGGATAAAAAAATGCCAAAAGACAATTCGATTACTTCGGTTCTTATTATCGGCTCCGGCCCCATTATTATCGGACAAGCCTGTGAATTTGACTATTC
>JANNCC010000028.1:0-7415 GCA_031386125.1 Chitinophagaceae bacterium | reverse complement strand
GTGTAAGCTTTACATCAGCACCTAATTTTTTTAATTCCAGGCCACTTCTTTCTTTGGCTGTTAAATTCAGTTGGGAGAAAATGGTGTCGCCAACAAAACTGGCATTGCTCAACTCTCCATTAATTTCTGTAAATAAAATATGCTTGCCATCAAACCATGCAAAAGGCTGACGGCCATTTTCTTTATCAATTTTAAAAGTGCCGTTGATGATTTTTAAATCAGCAATTTTGAAAATAGTTTTTCCTTTGTTCCAGGAGACGGCTTGTTTTATTGCTTCTACCGGATCAATTTTTTTCAACGAATCTTTTGGTTTGAGTTTTAGATAATTACTTATTGATACCAAAGGGTCTTTCAGAGTAAGTGAATTGATTTGATATTGACCACCCGATAAACTTAGTTTGCTGGCATCCATGCTCATGTTGCCCACTTGTATTGTCATGTCTTCTCCCAGCCAGGCATCTTTTTTTATAAATGTTACGTTTTTAAATTCTACCTTTTTCAGGTTGAATTTGATGCCTGCCTTTTTCTTTTTGGTGCTGTCGGATGAGGAGGAAGCTAAATAATCGAAAATGAACTGCTGCCGCCAGACAGAATCTGTTCGTTGAAATTTTATCAGTGCATTTTCAAGCCCGATGTATTTCAGCTCGGCTTCCTTTTTAAAAAAAAACCAGTCGGTTATCCGCACTTTCACATCACCGGCATATAAAAGAGTGTCGCCTTTTTTGTCTTCTATCAGCACTCCTTCCAGGTGCATTTTATTAAAGAGGGAAAAATCAACATGCTTAATGGTGACCTTAGTCTGCAGGTCATGGCTCAGCTTCTTGGTTACCTGACGGGCTATCCAGTTTTGGCCAAAGGGGGTTTGAATAAAAATATACAAGCCCACTATGAGGAAAAGCAGGGACAGAAAAACCCATTTCAGTATTTTTTTAAATCTCCTCAGTGTCAGCCATTTAAGTTGTAAAAATAGGCAATCGCTGCCTTCAGGCAAATTCAGTACCAAGTTGACTCAAATTTCTGACCTAAAAGAGCCGGACATCAATTTTTCACTTTTTATTGGTAGGAATTAGAAAGTAGATAGGTAAGACTGGTATCAAGTAGCTTATATATTGACGAAGCTTGCAATAAAACCAGGTGGTTATTATTTAAAACAGATGCTATAAAATAATATGAAATTGCAACTACTCCTTATTTTTCGTATCAATCACAATCTTCTTCCGGTTCAGATATTTTCCTATGGAAATACCATAAGCCCGATGCCGGATTTTGGGGCCGCCATCAGCATTGCTGGTGCTGGCCATGCCGTGGGTGTATTGGGCAAATACCATAAAGCCGACGCTGGTTTCATAGCCAATTTGTGCCAGCATGTTCGCAGAAAAGTGACCATAATCTCCATTACTGAATTTCATGTTGCGACTTACAGTTCCACCAGCTACCAGGTTGTAAGTTTCTTTTCCAAACAAATGAAAATCTAATGATGGCCCAGCTTTTATAAATACATGACCGGGTTGAGAGCCGAAATCATATTGCAACAAAGCTGCCAGTTCAAAAGTATGAATGGTAGTGTTATTATTTTTTGCATTGGTATCCGGGGGGAAAGCAAATTCCGAGAAAGTAACTTTATATCCCTTCATGCTGTAAAAAGCCGCCGGGGCGAAAAACAACTTGTTTTCAAAAGGAACTTTCAAGGCTACACCTGTCTGGAAGCCATATTTAAATTCATTTTTTTGCTTTTGATTGAGTATCGTATAACGGGCAGCCGTGGCCTGAGGTCCGGCAAAAACACCCATTTCGACCTGGCTGCTGGCAAACAAACTCATGAAAATGTTGGTGGCGAGAATTAATACTTTTTTCATAAAAAGGAAACAAATAATAAAGCCACAAAATAGCCTTTAAATACCGTACGTCAAAGCGTATCAGAATTTCTTGGCAGGATCTTTTATTTCTCCCGTTGCGTCATTATAAACTTGTGATTCCCCTTTGGCGATGGAAAGATTTTTCCAGTTTCTTCCTTTTATTGTTTTGGCAATATGTATGATTTGTCCAACATGGTAGGGGTAGTGTGCCAGTTGCCGGATAATGGCATCAATAACTGACAAAGGTTCTTTGCGGATGAGTATAGTCAGTTTCAATTCTTTTTTCTTCAAGGATTCAATAGCGGTAAAGAAACAGGCCCAGCCTTTTTCCCACAAATTCAGCAACTGTTGTTTGTTATAATCATGAATAGCAAATTCATCATCCCGCTGCCGCCATTCTTTTTCGCCATCCTCGTCCAAAAAATTTGTCCAACGGCTCAGCATATTGCCTGCCATGTGTTGAATGATGATGGCGATACTGTTTGATTCCTCATTTGGCTGGTAATGAAAATCCCAGTCATTCAATTGCTCAAATGTTTTATCGCCGAGATATTTGTAGTACTTTAACCGCTTGGTCGCCGATGTAATAAATTCTTTTCCGAAGGAAGACATAATTATTATTTTTTAATTATCAGTTTGAATTACCATCCTTCTGCACTATCATCCCCCCGGTTATCTGCCACGGTTTCAAATTTTCCATTCGGTAATACTTTTATTACCTCCATCAGCCCGTAAGTAGTCCGTTCTCTAAACTTGTATCCCATTTTTTGCAGAGCATCACGGACAGGCTGAGGAAATTTTTTCTCAATCATTATTTCATCCGGCAACCATTGGTGATGAAACCGTGGTTTGTACACAGCATCTTCAGTACTCATATTAAACTCCAGTATATTCACCAATGTCTGAAAAATCTGTGTGGGAATAGTGGTGCCACCGGGTGTACCAATAACGATATAAGGTTTATTGTCTTTTAATACAATGGTCGGTGCCATAGAACTCAGCATTCTTTTACCAGCTGCAATGGCATTGGCATCGCCACCTACTGCACCAAACAAATTAGGCACACCCGGTTTAATGCTAAAGTCATCCATTTCATCATTCAGAAAAAAGCCTGCCCCACCTACTACTGTCCGACTGCCATAAGGATAATTGAGAGTGGTAGTAACTGAAACAGCATTACCTTCTTTATCTATTACACTAAAATGTGTTGTTTCCTCACTTTCTTTTTTGGTAATAATTCCGGGTTTTATATCGGTACTGGGTGTGGCTTTTTCCGGATCATAAGTTTGCATTCGTTCTTTTAAATAAACTTCGCTGCCAAGCTTTGCCACCGGCACTTTGTAAAAATCTGCATCGCCCATGTATTCTGCACGGTCAGCATAAGCTCTACGTTCCACTTCTGTCATTAGCTGCACAGCCTGTACCGAATGAAACCCCATGGCAGCAATATTCCGGTCTTCAATCATCTTCATCATTTGGTGTAGTAATAGCCCACCGCTGCTTGGCATAGCCATCCCAACTATTTTATATCCTTTGTAGTTAAAAGAATGCGGCGTTCTCGGTTGTGCCTTATAATTTTTTAAATCATCATAAGAAATAATACCGCCACCTCTTTTCATTTCTTCTACTATTAGTTTTGCTGTTTCTCCTTCATAAAAACCAGATGAGCCTTTGTCACGGATTCTTTTTAAGGTGTTGGCCAAATCTTTTTGTATTAAAGTGTCACCAGCTTTCCAATCTACTGCTTTTACAAAAACAGGCATTACGCTATTAAACTTTTTAAAATCACTTTGTAAGCCATTTAAGCTTCTTGCTTCTCTATCGGTAATGGTAAAACCTTTTTCTGCAAAGTCAATAGCTGGTTGAATCAGCACCGAAAAAGGAAGTTTTGCATATTTATGTGAAGCGAATAAACCAGAAACTGCACCAGGTACTCCACTGGACAGGTGGCCAAACTGGCTCTTATCAGTCCTAGCTGTGCCATCGGCATCCACATACATATCCCGACTGGCATTGCCCGGAGCTTTTTCCCGGTAATCAATGGAAACCAATTCGCCGTTGCTCAATCTGGCCACAAAAAACCCGCCGCCGCCTAAGTTGCCTGCAGTAGGATAAACAACAGCCAGTGCTAGTTGAGTAGCAATGGCCGCATCAATGGCATTGCCACCCATTTTTAATATTTCAACACCCACTTTACTTGCCAGCGGATGGGCAGAAACAACAGCTCCGTTTTCCGCCAGCACTTTTTTCTGTCCTGTATATTGATAGGGATTGATACTGATAGATGACTGAGTATTATTCTTTGCCGTGTTGCAGGAAAAAAATAACGAGACGACAAAAATGAATATTGGTATTTTTTTTTGCATAGAATGTACTTTGTTAAGGACAAATAAAGCTACATAAAACAGACGAATTGCTGCAAGCATTATGTTATATGAACGGCCAACCTACTTTGATAACATGGCTTATATTCGCTGAATAATTATATCTCATGCGGAAAACCCTTATTTTTTCTCTTTCCCTGTTTTTCTCTTTCCAGCTATTTGCCCAGGCGCCTCAAAGCTGGACATCTGCCGACATGTACCTCGCCATTCGTAAATTGAATGTGCTTGGTTCTGTATTATATATAGCTGCACATCCGGATGATGAGAATACAAGATTGATAACTTATTTATCAAAAGACAAATTATATCGTACCGGCTACTTGTCAATGACAAGAGGTGATGGCGGTCAGAATTTGATAGGTGATGAGCAAGGCATTGAATTAGGATTAATAAGAACACAAGAGTTGTTAGCGGCAAGAAGGGTGGATGGAGGGGAACAGTTTTTTACAAGAGCTTATGACTTCGGTTATTCTAAAACACCGGAAGAAACTTTTATTAAGTGGGACAAAGAAAAAATACTGAGTGATGTGGTGTGGGTGATACGAAAATTTCAACCGGATGTAATTGTTACCAGGTTTGCTGCCGGCCCTCAGCCGGGCAATCATGGACACCATGTTGCGTCATCTATTCTGGCTAATGAAGCATTTACAGCGGCTGCAGATCCAAATCGGTTTCCTGAACAGTTGAAGTATGTGCAACTCTGGCAAGCACAAAGAATATTACTAAACACCGCCAATTTCGGTGGCAATAATCAAACAAGCAATGATCAGTTTAAGTTTGATGTAGGCGGTTACAATCCTTTGTTGGGAAAGAGTTATGGAGAAATTGCCGCCACCAGCCGAAGTAATCATAAAAGCCAGGGCTTTGGTTCTGCTGCTACAAGAGGGGAGACGTTGGAATATTTTAAAACGACAGGTGGCACTGCACCAACCAATGAGTTGATGGATGGGATTGAGCCGACCTGGAAAAGAGTATCAGGCGGGGAAGCTATTTCAAGAATTATTGACAGCCTTTCCTCTTCATTTGATCTGTTGCATCCTGAAAAATCAGTACAAAGGTTAGTGGAATTATATAAAGCTATTAATAGCTTGCAGGATGGATATTGGAAAACGCAAAAGCTTTCAGAAGTATATCAGTTGATAGCTCAATGCAGTGGTTTGTTTCTGGATGCTACCGCACAAGAACAATTTGCAGTACAGACTGATTCTCTCCGGATTAATTTTTCATTTAACAACAGGCTTGGAACAGAGGCTGTTTTGCAAAAGGTGCAAGTAGATGATTTTGATTCCAGTTTTTACAAGCCATTAGAAAAAAACAAGAACCTCAATTTTTCAAAAACAATTTTTGTTCCGGCAACCAAACAGGTAACACAACCTTATTGGCTGGCTAGTAAGATGGCAGAAGGTTATTTTAATGTTGCAGATCAGCTTTCAATTGGTCAGCCTGACGTTGATCCGTCTTACCGGGCTTTGGTTCAGATAAAAATATTCGGAGAACTGCTCAGTTTTGTGCGGCCCGTGAAATATAAATTTACTGATCCGGTGCGGGGTGAATTATATGAACCATTGGTTGTATTGCCACCGGTTCTTCTATCGCCTGATGAAAAAAATAAAATTTCAAAGGATAATAATAATTTCTCAGGTGTTTTGAACCTGACTGGAAAAAAGAAAGGGTTTAAAATTTTTCTCAATGGGGTGGGAAAAGACCAGCCAGATCAGGTAAAGATTTCGTACTCTCCTGATAAAGTAGAGTTTGAAGATAAAAACAAAATGATACCGGTTGGTTATTCTATTCAGGCAAGCATGGATAACGACTATTATTTTGCTGTGGATGCTAATAACGGAAGAAAAGATGTGTATCATTTAGGAATGAAAGAAGTGAAATATGATCATATCCCCTACGTTAATTATTTTACCATTGCCACGGTTAATAATAAGAAGCTGGATTTAAAAACCTACGGCAAAAAAATCGGCTACATCATTGGTGCCGGAGACAAAGTACCCGAAGCGTTGGAACAAATGGGTTACGAAGTAACATTGCTCACTGATAAAGAACTCTCTAAAAACGGACTTGATAAGTTTGATGCAATTTTAACCGGGGTAAGGGCTTACAATACCAACGAGTGGATGAATAAGTACTATGACAAACTGATGAAGTATGTAAATGAAGGAGGTAATTTGATTGTACAATACAACACCAGCAACCAGATTGGCCCGGTAAGGGCAAAGATTGGTCCATACAATTTCAACATTACAAGGACAAGGGTGACGGATGAAAATGCTGCGGTTAGTATATTAAAACCAGAACACCCGGTATTTAATATCCCCAATAAAATTGTACAGGATGACTTTAAAGGCTGGATACAGGAACGCAGTATTTATCATGCCAGCGATACATCAGGTAAGTTTGAAAAACTGATTGGTATGAGTGACCCGGGCGAAAAATCAGATGACGGTAGTTTGATTGTTACTAAATATGGCAAGGGTTGGTTTACATACACCGGCATTGTATTTTTCAGAGAATTACCGGCTGGTGTTCCCGGGGCATACCGATTACTGGCAAATATTATTGCACTGAATAAGAAAAAAGGATTTTAATGGCTGTAGAACGAAAACCAAGTATAAGAAGAGGAGAGATGGCTTTTATTTTTGCCATCGTCATCGGATTGGCGGTGGGTATATTAATAAAGAAAGTCAGAATTGGAATATTAATAGGACTGATTCTTGGTATTGTGATTGTGCTTACTGGCTGGCTGCGAACCACCCGAAAATGATTGCATGCAAACACCCGATAATGATAAGGCCCCCTTCTTCAAAAACTGGAATTACTGGTATGTATTGGTGATAGGTTTCCTCGTTGCGCTAATTATTTTATTTACCTTCTTCACCAAACGATTTTCATGAACCAGTTGGATTGGATAGTACTGGTTGTCACCCTTGTTGTTATAATCGCTTATGGCTTATACAAAAGCCGTACCTCCCGCAATCTGGATGGTTATTTTCTAAGTAACCGTAGCTTACCATGGGGAATGGTGTTGCTGAGTATTATGGGAACACAGGCAAGTGCAATTACTTTTTTATCTGCACCGGGGCAGGCTTATACCGATGAAATGAGGTTTGTGCAGTATTATTTTGGTATTCCGCTGGCAATGATTGTTATCTGTATTTTCTTTGTC